>JAOZPF010000081.1:0-6471 GCA_029932895.1 Anaerolineae bacterium
GGTGACCGCCGGGTAGGTAAAGCGCACCCAGCCTTCGGCGCTATCCTCCACCGGCCCGGTAAAGACCTCGCCGCTAGGCATGTTGTGGTGACCGTCGGAATTGATAAAAGTGCGCCCCTCGATAGAGAGCGTCAGGTCGGCATTGGGGCCAGCCACACGCACCTGGCGCTTTCCCTTCAGCCAATCGACCAACCGTTGCTGCATCCGGTGGACCTCGTCCCAGCGAGCGACGGGATCTTCACGATCACAGAAGCAAGCACCGTAGACAAACTCCTCGTACTCGCGCAGGCTCATATCCGCATCCTGTGCAAAGGCGGCGGTCGGATACTGGGTGCCAACCCACTTGAGCTCGCCCCTGGCCGACCGTTCCATAAAGGTCTTGAAAACTGGCTGCATCGCCTTGCTGCGGCGGCTCTGCAGTGCTGGGTCGACCCCGCTCAGTTCGCGAGTGTTGGTATTGGAGCGGATCGAGATGCGGGCATCAAACTCCTCAACGACCAGCTTGAACAGAGGCGAGATAAAGTCCAGTTGGCTCTCGGAGGCCAGCCGGAAGAACGTTTCCTCCATACCCGCCAATCCCAGCAAAAAGTGAGGATGACCACCAGCTCTCAACACCTGTTCATAGACGGCCAAAAGAAGCGGCGCTGCCTCTGGCGTCCCGCTGATCGCGACCAACTCTCCTGGCTGGATAAAAGTGGAATAGTTGACCAACACCGACGCCAGCCGCTCGACACGTGGATCTCCCATCGTGATACTCCTTTGAATACAACCTAGATACTGGACCCGCTCAACCCACCCTCCCAGTTGGCCTCGCCATAAATGGGAGAAAACGGGGATTTGCCCCCGTCCGATTGAGAAAAGGCAATCCGAACAGTTATCTTTGAGATGTCCATGACAGTGTATCACACTTCCGTCGTTTGACAAGCATCTTGCACGAGTGCACATACAGTGCATCGCCACGAATCGCACGAATTTCACGAAAACCAGGACAAGAATTTGTGTAATTCGTGGCCCGAGGTGTGGAATCGGTGCTCCTGCATGCATTCCTTTGTTGCCGAGCCTGACGACTTGGGGTATAATAAAATGCAAGACCCAAGTAGTGAAAAATCGGGTTTGATGTGCAGGAGGTGGATATGTTTAGGGAACAGATCAAGCAGCAATACGATTCTCTCACCCCTAGCTTCAAGCGACTGGCTCAATTCATCCTCGACAACGAGCTGGAAACAGCTTTTATGACAGCCACGGAACTCGCATCGACGCTGGGAGTAGACGCCGCCACGGTTGTGCGCTTTGCCCAAACCCTGGGATATGAGGGGTATCGCGCTCTCTGTAAGGAGGTGCAACAAACGGTCAGGGAAGAACTGACCGCGGTTCACGTCAGTTTCGAGCGAGCACGGACCAACGCCGAGCGGCTACAGGCAATCTTGGAGAACGAGCGGCACAACCTCTATATGGCGACCGCTCAGGTGACCGCCGAGGCAGCCGAGGTGGTGAAACAGCTCGCCAAAGCCAGGCGTGTTTGGGTCGTGGGAGAGGCTGGCGGGCGCTATCTGGCTGCGTTCTTTGCTGACCACCTGCGGATGGCTGGCGTCAAGGCCGTCGCCGTGGACGCCAGCCCCGCGGAAGCCGCATCCATCCTATGGAACTTGGACGGTCGGGACCTGGTCATCGGGCTGGGAGCGCCCGGCACGGGTCACGACACCGCGGCCGTGCTCCACCTTGCCAGAGAGCGCGGCGCAGCGACGGTGGCGATTGCCTCCACCGTCACATCACCACCCGCCCGGGCAGCCGAACAAGCCCTCATCTGCCCCTCCAGCACCCCCATCGGCATCTCCTCCGCCGCCAGCCTGACGACAATGCTCATGGCATTGTGGCAGGCTCTTCTCGCCCGCAACAGCAAACTGACAGAACACATCACCACTCTGCAAGATACCTACACCAATCTGTTGTCGGCGCGGTCAAAGCAGGCGGAGGAAAAGGAGAAGCAAACGCTCTGGTAAGGACTCTGCCCGGAAGCCCACCAGGTGGGGGCATACTCGCCCAAGCAACAGCGCCCGGCATCTCTGCCGGGCGCCGAGTTTTGCCCCTACTACCCGCCGAGGAAATCGTGCAGTTTGCGCGCGTGGGTGGGGTGGCGAAGGCGACTCAGGGCCTGAGCCTCGATCTGGCGCACCCGCTCCCGGGTGACCCCCAGCTTCTTGCCCACCTCCTCCAATGTGTAGGTCTCCCCGTCCACTAGCCCATACCGAAGCTGGAGGATTCGCACCTCTCGCGGCGGCAATTCGTGGAGAATTTTGGTGATCTCTTCGTGCAAGATGGAGGAACTCACCGCCGCCGGGGGAGCTACCGCCTCTTGATCCTTGATGAAATCACCCAAGACACTGTCCTCCTCACTGTCTATGGGCATATCGAGGCTCAGGGGACGGCGGGCAAAGGCAATCATCTGCTCCACCTTTTGGGTAGGGACATCCAGTGCGCGGGCCAGCTCCTCGGTTGTCGGCTCGCGGCCCAATTCTTGCGTCAGCCGGTGCGAGGTGCGCAAAAGACGGTTGATCTGGTCGCCCATGTGAACCGGAACCCGGATGGTGCGCGATTGGTCCGCGATGGCCCGCGTCACTGCCTGGCGAATCCACCATGTGGCGTACGTGGAGAACTTGTGCCCCAGGCGGTAGTTGAACTTGTTGGAAGCGCGGATCAGGCCAATGTTCCCCTCCTGAATCAGATCGAGAAACGGCACCCCGCGCCCGATATACTTCTTGGCCACCGATATGACGAGGCGTGAATTGGCCCGCACCAGGTGCTCGCGTGCAGCCCGCCCATCCTCGACCAGCGCCTCCAATTCCGCCCGTCGTTCGGGGTTCAGTCCGTCCTCTTCCAGTTCCTTCTCTGCCTTGCGCCCGCGCTCCATCCGCTTGGCAAGCGCCACCTCCTCTTCCTGAACAAGCAACGGGACCTGCCCGATCTCTTTCAGGTAGAGGCCGATCGTATCATCCGACTCAACGGCACGGAAATATGCTTCCTCTTCTGTCGTCAATTCCCCTCCCCGCTCCTCTTCCACGGGTAGCGGCTCGTTAGCACCTTCTGCCTCGGTCTCGCCCTTGGACTCGCCAACGGAGATACCCGCGTCCAGCAGGAGCGAAAAGACATCCTCCAGTTGGTCGATACTATCCTCGGCCTCCGGGAACGCGCTCAGGATATCATCAAAAGTGACATACCCCCGCGCCTTGCCCAAGGCCAGTAGGTCGTCTACTCTTGCGTCCTCCTCTGTTTTTCCTAAAAGAAAATCGATTTCCTTGCTCAAAGTCTGTACCCCAACCCAGTCCTTCTACTCCCCACATCCCGAACATAGGCAGACCCAAAGAGCACAAGACCGGCAGACGCCGCCAGCCAATGTGCTCTCCACAATGCTCAGCCGCCGGGATCGCGATGCGCGGCATGGATAATATACACAAGTTAACAGGGCTTGTCAACTGACCGACCAGCACGGATTAAGCGGATGGGGCGAGTTGAGGTGGTAGGAGTAAAGCTGTACGTTCGCCTGGCGTGGCGCGAGCCACAGGAGTCAGCTCGTCAATCCCGGCAGAAGCAAATCTGCGCGCACCAGACCCACCTCGAACTCTAAATGGGGGAGAATAAACGGAGCGGAGGGAAGCGATTCGAGCAAAGCACCCTGGCCCCCCTCCGCTCCCTGTCCCCTACGGCAGGTCGGGGTAAAAGTCGATCAGCCGTTCAGGCTCGGTGTAAGCAACGGCGGCGGCCCGTCCCCGTGTAGCCTCAGGCACGGTGGCGACGCCAGCGGTCTGGGCAACCTGTTGCTGCAAGCTGTTCAACGGCACACCCAGCGCGAGCAACGTACGGTCCTCACTGATCCAGTAACGCAGGTCCAGCCCAGCCGCCCACCCACCCGCGGCAGGGTCCCAGATCAGAGAATAGGTGCCAAAGGCAGCGGTGTTGGGATCATAGAAGAGAGCCAACGCCGCCTCGTCCCCCAGGTCGGGGTTGATGGCAGCCGAGCCCATCTGACGGCCCGTGCCGGTGTCACCGTCCATGTCCAGCACAAAGAGCCACTCGGTGTAAGCATCCAGCGTGTCGGGGAGTGGCTCGTAGAGCGAGACCCACAGGACGGTCTCGCCGCTTTCCATCCACGCCGCCAGTTCGGCCGGCAGGTACTGGATACCACCCAACACCACCCGCCCGTCCGCCTCTATACTGGCGTTGCGGATGTCCAGCCCAGCGGGGGGCTGCTCGACGGGAGTACCAGTAGAGTACAGCCCCACGTCACCCTGGGCATCGGCATTCTGAATGGGAATGGGCTCGGGTGTGGGGGTGGGGCTGGGTTCCGGCGTGGGAGTGGGTACGGGGGTAGGCGTGGGCGTGCAGACCTGGATATGGACGACGGCCCGCCCCAGTTCGCCACCCGGACCCGCCGCCTGCACCTCATAATCACCGGGAAGTTCACCGGCGGTGTAGCGACCATCGACCCCGATCTCACCGCCCCCGGTGATGGCCCATTCGACGTCCGCCAGCGGGGGGTCTACCGCGAACAGCACCTGCTCGTGCTGGCAGAGAGTGACCTCCGCCGGCAGGACGGTCAGGGTCAGGGGAGCCTCCCGCGGTCTGACCAGGAGACGTACCACCGCCACGATCCCGCTGACAAGGACCAGAATGACGACGGCGACTGTCACCCAAAACAGAATCCGCCTTGTCTGCACATTCCACATATTTCACCTCGTTTCGTAACTGATCAGCCCCTCCTCCCGGTTATCATCCCCGCAAACGGGAGAGGCAACCGAGGGCAGCCCGAGCAGTCACCTCGCTTCAGTTGCTTGCAGCCGAAATCGCACCACGTGGCGGGTTTCCGGGCCAACGATGACTGTCTCTGCCACGCGGTACCCGCAAACCCACACGATCTCTCCCCCAGCGACCAGGAGCGGCAGCCGGTCACGCAGGAGCCGGGGGAGCTTGGCGTTGATCATCCAATCGGTCAGACGGGGAGCGTGCCCCCCCATCCCGTGGGGCCGGAAGCGGTCGCCCTGCCGGCGCGTGCGCAGGAGCACCCTATCTCCCAGCCTGTCGCCATCCAGGTACGCGGTCCAGCGGTCGGTGTTGGCCTCCACCTCTGCCCTGTTCCATTCCTCCAGCCAGACCGCCTCCAAGAACCACCCCGTATCCAACAATGGCGTGATGCCAGGGAAAGCGACATCCAGAACGACGGTCGGAGGCAGGGTCGGCCCCACGGGAAGGAAGTCGAGTTCCACGCCAGCCACCACCAAGCGGTCATACCCCACCGTGAGCGCCAGCCCCCCGGGGAGCGTGGCCTGCCCGCCCGTCTTGCCCGCGCGGGCCACGCGCACCGCGTTTTCCACGTGGACGAAACTGACGTCCCGCAGATGAGGCCGCAGGCGGTAGGCCGCCCTGCGGACCAGCGCCCGCTGAAGGGAACGGTGCTGGCTTTCCCAAGCCACCCGGTCGAAAAAGATCGCCTCAGCCGTCTCGCTCACCACCACCTCGTCCCACACCTGATCCAGGATTTGTGACAAAAGATCATAGTCAGCGGCGACGACTTCGGCGGTGCGCACCAGGCGGCGGCGGATGTTGGGATTGGCGGTCTCTAGCAGGGGGAGCAGTTCGTGTCGCAGCCGGTTGCGGAAATAGGTCGTATCCAGGTTCGAGCGGTCGAAGCGAGGCTCCAGCCCCTCCTCGGCGCAGTACCGCTCCACCTCGGCGCGAGGGGTAGAGAGAAGAGGGCGAATCAGGACGAGCGCGGAGGGGATGGGGGCCTCAGCGACCTCCCCCAGCAGCCGGTAAGCGGTGAGAGGAGCAGCGGGACGCATCCCGCGCAACCCCGCCGGCCCGGCCCCCCGCAGCAGGTGCATCAGCACCGTCTCGGCCTGGTCGTCGGCATTGTGCCCCACGGCGACCCTGGTCGCCCCGACATCCTGGGCCACCTGCGCCAGGAAGGTGTAGCGGACACGCCGGGCTGCCTCCTCAAAAGCCAGCTTGTGCGCCGCAGCGATAGCTGGTACATCCCGCCTGACGACCGTCACCGGCAGGCCCCAACGGTGGGCCAGGGCAGAGACGAAAGCAGCGTCCGCATCAGCGTCCGCACCACGCGCCCCATGGTGCAGATGGGCGACGTGGAGAGCAAGGGCATACTCGTCCCGCAGTCGCAGGAGGAGGTGCAGCAAGCACAACGAATCCGGCCCGCCGGAGACGCCGACCACGACGCCGTCACCGGTGGTCAGGAGATGGTGATCCTGGACAAAGGAACGAACGCGAGCCAGAAGATTCACGCCTCGGGCTTGACCTTGTAGACCCTGTCGCCTACTCGTGCCTTGTGCGCTACCTTGATACCGACGTCATCGCCAGGACCGGCCGCAGCTACATCCTGATGCCAGGTCTGCATCGAAGTGACTGTCTGCTCAAAGTCGGTGGTGTGCCCCAGGACGTGGATCGTATCCCCCACAGCCA
>JAOZPF010000081.1:6481-10725 GCA_029932895.1 Anaerolineae bacterium
CCGATCTTGCCGTACCAATGCGTGACGCTGCCGACAAGCTCCTCTTTCATATCTCCTCCCTCCCGCGGACGGTGGGAACAGGTCTTGCACGGCGTCAGGCTAGAGTCGGATGATGGTGCCGCAGTACTCGCAGGTGATCTCGCGCATCCCCCTCACAACGGGCGTCGTCAGGATCGCCCCACAGTTGGGGCATTTGGTGGGGACTTCGTCGACCTGCACCGTCAGCGCTTCCTCAGCCGCCTCTTCCCCTTCCGCTCGCACGCGCTCCTGCTCGATCTCGCCACTCTTGACCCGCTTGATGAGTCTGGCCCACTCGTCACTATCGGCACCGAGCAGCCGCAAACGGGCCTCAGCGATGTCGGCTTCGGGAGCGAAATAGATCTCGAGTATCTCGCTGCGACCAAGCAACCCTCTCCTGGCCTCGCTGCTCTTGATCTCTTCGGCGTGTCCGACGAGCTCTTCAAAGATCAACTCGTGCACCGTCTTTTTCTCGGTGGTGATAAAGAGCAATTTTTTCGTAGCGATCTCTTCCTTCTGCTCAAAGATGATCCGCTCGTTGGTGAGGTGGAGCACCCCCTCCGGTCCTTCGTCCTCCTGCTCGATCAACTGAGCACGGCAGGCAGCGACAAAGTCCTCCCCCTCATAGAAATCGAACGACGCCTCGCGGGCCTGGTCCAGCGTCCATTGGATCTTTTCCAACTGCTGGAGGAGTTGGGTGACGTTCTCGTCCACTGTGTCAAACATCCCCTCGATAGCGTCCTGAGCAGCAGAGACCTTGCTTTCCAATTGGCGGATCGCGTTCTCGGCGCGGGCGATCGCGGTGCCGCCGCCAGTGTAGGCCACCTGGAGCGCCTGTTCCGCCTCATTAACATCCTGTTGCAGGTCGACACTTCGCCGCTCGGCCTCTGCCATCACCTGCTGGTGTATCTCGGCCCACTGATCGGCTAGGACCTGGGCCTTGCGCTCCAGGTAGTTGGCAAAGACATATCCCTGAGTGCGAATGTCCTCCACCTCGCCAGGCAAGGTCGCCAGGGTGGAATCGGTGTCCTCCAGGTCACCCTGGATGTCGACGAGGGCCGCGGCCTGCTGGAGCGCGGCAAGCTGATTGGAGAGCGAATCCAGTTGTGCCTGGGCCTCTGCTCCCACAGCGGCTGTGACAGCGACAGCGCCGCCAGCAACAGCCACCGAGCCGGCAACGGTGGTATACTGTCGCCGTTGCTGCCGCCGCTGCTGCTTGAGTGCCGCCCGGTCCGCAGCGGTCATTCTAGCCGCGGCAGGGCGCTTGGCGACAGGCCGACCAGCCTTGGTGGCTGGACGCGGCACCTTACGGACAGGCTGTCGCACCTTTGGGCGGGGCGCCTTGCGCACAGGTTGCCGCACCTTGGCGGCCGGGCGAGGTGCCTTTTGCACAGGACGCCGCACCTTGGCGGCCGGGCGAGGTGCCTTTTGCGCGGGGCGCGGCGCACTCCGCGCCGGCTTGGTTGGCGGCCTTGTCGGTCGCTTCGCCGCCGGCCTCGAGGGCCGCTTCCCACTGCCGGACGTTTTGCTGAAACCTTTCTTTCCCATAGCTTTCTCCTTAAAGACCTGCCCTGGAACCACCTGTCAGCCGATCCATCTGCTCCATCCGCTTAATTCTCCCCCACCCGTTCCCTCAAATACGCCTCCATAAACCCATCCAACTGCCCATCCAACACCGCCTGTGTATTGCCTGTCTCGAAGCCGGTGCGGTGGTCCTTGACCATCTGGTAGGGGTGGAGAACATAGGAACGGATCTGATTCCCCCACCCCGCGTCCGTATGCTCCCCCTTTAACTCGGCCAGCTCCTCATGCCACCGTTGCTCCTCCCGCTCCACCAGGCGGGCGCGCAGCACCCGCATCGCCACCATCCGATTCTGAGTCTGCGAGCGTTCGTTCTGGCAAGAGACAACAATGCCGCTGGGCACGTGGGTGATGCGGATAGCCGTCTCGTTCTTTTGCATATGCTGCCCGCCCGCACTGGAGGCACGAAAGACCTCGACCTTTAAATCATTGGGGTCGATCTGGACATCCGCTGCCTCTGGCAGGTCGGGCCAAGCCTCTACCAGGACAAAGGAGGTGTGACGGCGGTGGGCGGCGTCGAAAGGAGAGAGACGGACCAGCCGATGGACACCGCGCTCAGCCCGCAGGTATCCGTAGGCATAAGGGCCAGAGACAGAGAGCATCGCCCGTTTGATGCCAGCCTCCTCGCCGGGGAGCCGGTCGACGATTTCGACGCTGTATCCATGCGATTCGGCCCAGCGCAAATACATCCGTAGCAGCATTTCGGCAAAATCCTGCGCGTCGGTGCCACCCGCCCCAGCGTGAAGGGCCAAAAAGGCCCCGCCCCGGTCATAGCGACCGGAGAAGAGAAGCTGGAACTCCATCCGTGCCAGCCGCTTTTCCAGGTCATCAACCTCCGCGACCAGTTCTTCCGCCAGACCCTCATCCCCCAGCTCGGTCAATTCCAGCGCGTCATCGATCCGTTGCCCCAACTCGCGCCAGGGAGCCAGCTCGTCCTGCAGCGCAGCAAGGCGCTGCATCACCGCCTGCGCCCGCTCGGGGTCGTTCCAGAAATCAGGCTGAGCCGCCTCCTCCTCCAGTCGTCCGATCTCGCGCTCTTTGCCAGCAAGGTCAAAGACGCCCCCGGAAATCAGAGTGCTGCAACTGGACAGCTAAAAGACGGCTGTGTAGTTCGTCCATAGGTGCTCCTTGGTCCATCGATTAGTCAGCTTGATGATAACACAGAACCGCATTTCTTTCAACCGTTTGCCCCCTCCCCTTCCCTGGGGTATAATCGGCCCGTTGACCATCGGGGTGACCCGGCGTCGCCCCGACGGGGAGCAGATATGATTGAGTTGGTCTTTTTGGGAACTTCGGCTTCGGCCCCTTCGATCCACCGCGGCCTCTCGGCCCAGGTGGTTCTGCACAAGGAGCACCGGTTCCTGGTTGACTGTGGAGAGGGCACCCAGCGCCAGATTCTTCACAGCGGCATCGGCTTCCGCCGCCTGGACCGCATCCTGCTCACCCACGGTCACCTGGACCACATCCTGGGGCTGGGCGGGTTGGTCTCGACGTTTGCCCGCTGGGAAGCGATCGACAGGCTCGAGATCTATGGCGGACGGTGGGCGCTGGAACGGGTACGCGACCTGATCTATGGCGTGACCCTGCGCGGAGCCCGTCCACCAATGGAATTGGTCTTTATCGAGATCGAGCCGGGGCTGATATTCGAGACCGACGACCTGGAGGTACTGGCTTTCCCGGTCCAGCACCGGGGGCCGGGCTGCTTTGGTTATCTATTTCGTGAAAAACCGCACCGACCGTTCCTGGTGGACAAGGCCAATGCGCTGGGTGTGGGACCGGGACCAGAGCGGCGACGACTGGTGGCTGGCGAATCGGTGACGCTGCCCGATGGTCGCCTCATCCAACCCGACCAAGTCCTGGGGCCACCCCGGCGAGGGGCAGCCCTGGCACACGTCGGCGATGCAGCACGGGTGGAGAACCTGGTGGAGGTGGTGCGCGGCGTGGACCTGCTGGTCATCGAGGCAACCTACCTAGACCGGGATGCGGACCTGGCGCGACGGTTCGGTCACCTGACCGCCCACCAGGCAGCGACGCTGGCAAGCGAGGCCGGGGTACGTAAACTGGCGCTGACACATATCTCGCGGCGGTACCAGGACCGGGAGGTGCTGGAGGAAGCACAGGCCGTCTTCCCCGAGACCACCGTCGCCCACGATTTCGACCACTTCCAGGTGGTACGCCGGCGGACCTAGTGCGACCGATGGAAAAGGGGGAAGAATGCCCGCTGCACGCAAAGCAGCCGTCAGAGAACTGGCGATGAGAGGTTATGAACTGGAAGCAGGGGTCATGGAGGGCCAACTTCACCGCAGCACAGAGGACGGGCGCTGGATGGTGGGGGACACCCTTCTGAACACCTGGCTAGAGCGGTTTTCCGATCAACAAGTCTGCCTGATTCTGGCCTCGTTGGAGGACGACCGCCCATTGCCGACGCGGGTCTGCCGCACCTGCGGCACCGAATACACCGGCACGGAATGCCCCCGCTGTCGGGAGGCCCGCATCCGGCTACGGGGCGGATAGACAAAAGGGCCGCCCTGCGGGCGGCCCCTGTCAGGCGGGAGTGGATGGGAGTCGAACCCACCGCGGCCCGCTCTGTGCGGCCCGCCACCGATTTTGAAGACCGGGGGGCCCACCGGGACCCAACCACCCCC
>JAOZPF010000337.1 GCA_029932895.1 Anaerolineae bacterium
GGAATCCCTCCACCGCGGTGACGACGTTCAGGCAGTGGTGCATGCCATAGATAAAGTAGACATAAGCATGCCCCGGCTCCCCATACATCGCCGCGTTCCGCGCGGTAGGCCCGGAGCGAGCGTGGGAGGCCAAGTCGCTCTCCCCGATGTAGGCCTCGACCTCCACGATGCGGCCGCTCAGCCGCTCTCCTTCCAGCAGCCGCACCAGGACCCGCCCTAGCAAGTCCCGCGCGACCTCTAGTGTGTCGCGGGCAAAGAACTCACGCGCCAGCCTGTCCATTGGCAAAGCGGGGGTCCTGTTCCAGCGTCAACCGCAGCCCCTCTCGCAGGCCCACCCGCGGCTCATATCCCAAGAGTTGCCGTGCCAGGGAGATATCGGCATAGAGGCGGGAGACGCCACCGCTCTCGGCGGGACTGTGCAGCACTTCTACTTTGCGACCCACTGCCTCCTCCACCAGGGCGACGAGGTCGTTGATGCTGGTTTCCCGCCCATACCCCACATTGATGATCCGCCGGTCCACATCGGAGGCGGTGGACGCCGCCGCTAATGCCTCCACCACATCCTCCACATAGACGAAATCGCGGCTCTGCGCGCCGCTGCCAAAGATCACCAGCGACCCGCCCTGCAGCGCCTGCTGCAGAAAACGGGGCACGACGGGGGGATGGGAAGGAGGAAGTTGCTGTCCGGGGCCGTAGGCGTTGAAAATACGCAGGATCACGGTCTCGATGCCCCACAGGGCGCCGATGGTGCGCACATAGTGCTCGGCCGCCAGCTTGCTCACCGCGTAGGGTGACTGGGGGTTGGGTCGCTGGTCCTCTCGCACGGGCTGGCGGGCCTGTTCGCCATAGATAGCGCCCGAGGAAGCCAGGACCACCCGCTGCACCCCAGCATCCCGCATCGCCTCCATCACAGTGACCGTCCCGCCAACGTTGACCTCGTCATACTCGCGGGGGTAGAGGATCGATTCCGAGACCAGCACCCGGGCCGCCAGGTGGTAGATGCAATCGACATCCTGCAGAAGCGTCCACAGCTTGGGCCGATCTAGCACGCTCCCGCGGGTAAAGAGGACTCGCTCATCGAGTCGCGCCGGGTCGCCCGCGCTCAGGTCGTCGACGACCCGGACCTGATGACCCCCGGCCGCCAGCCGATTGGAGAGGGCTGCGCCCAGGAATCCGGCCCCGCCAGTGATGAGGAAACGCATCTCGCAGCTTCTCCGTACGCGCCACCGGGCGCTAGGTCCCAGCCAGCGGGAGGGTGAGGACGAAGCGACTTCCCACCCCGTCGGGGCCTTCCTCCACCCAGATACGCCCTCCGTGGGCCTCCATCACCATCCGGCAGAAAGCTAATCCTAACCCCGAGCCGCGCCGTGTCCCCTCGCGTCCCCTCACCTGGGTGAACTTTTCAAAGATACGCTCCCGCTCCCGCGGGGGGATGCCGGGACCATTGTCGACGACCTCCACGCGCAAGTCTTCTCCCCTCGGCTCCGCCGTCACCCAGACCCGCCCGCCGCGGGGAGTGAACTTGAGGCCGTTATCCAACAGATTGATCAACACCCGCTGCAACATATCCCTGTCGGCCAGAACGGGGGCAAGGTCCATAGGAACCTGGCTCTCCAGCGCCACGCCACTGACCTCGGCGAGGGACAGTTCCTCCGCCACGGTCTCCCGGACCAGTTTCCCCAAGTTCAGGGGGGTCCGCTGCAGCGGTATTCCTTTCTCTTCCAGCTGGGCGATGTCGAGCAACGTCTCCACTAATCGCTGCATTCGCTCTGCCGCGCGTTCCATCGTGCCCACGACCGACGCAGCGTACTCCGATTGATCTTCTCGGCAGGCAAGCTGCAACAAACTCAACCCGCCGAGGATGACACCCAGCGGGTTGCGCAGGTCGTGGACGATCATGTCGGCCAGCTCCTCTCGCAGGCGCAAGAGCTCTTCCAGCCGGCCCTTCTCCGAGTCCAATGTCTCCGCTCGGGTCTTGGCCCACTGGTAGGAGCGGCCCAGGTTCACGCGGGCGATGTCGGCGTCGGTGAGTCGGCCCGCCATCAAATGGATGATCGTTGCTGCCAAGCCGGGGATATCGTGCAACGCCTGGCGGAACTCGGCTTCGGGGACAAAGATGACTTCCGAATCCTGCTCGGCCAGCACCGTCGCCGTGCGGGCCCAGCCCGTGGTAGCACCGAGCTCGCCCACCAGCGTTCCCGGCGCTATTCTGGAGAGGAGGTAACGGGCACCCTCATCCTCGTGGTAAACCCCCAGCTCGCCACTGGTGAGGTAATAGACGCCGTCGGTGGGCGCTCCCTGCTGGATCAGCACCTCACCCCGACTCAGGGGGCGTCCCCGCCCATACCGTAACAGGCCCTCAAGTAGGTCCTGGCCTTGGTCGTCCGCCTGAGAGGTCGTTACAGTGCCGCTCCTTGGCTCATCATCGAGGGATTCCATGGTTCAAAACTTTGTGTCACGCGCACCGGTTGCTCCGAGACCGCCTGGGCAGCCGCGCGGGCCTGTTCCAAGATCATCCCTGCCAGCGGGCAGGACGGTACGGTGAGGATCATTGTGATGTTGATCTCGCCGTCAACTTCTTCGATCTTGCGCACCAATCCAAGGTCCACAACGTTGATGGGAATCTCGGGGTCATAGACCTCTCTCAGCGCCTCCATAATGCGCTGGATCTGTGACTCGCTCTTTTCACTCATAGTTTGCTCCTTTTCCTAGTTCCAGGATTATACCATCCGAAGCGAACACCCGCAAGAGAAGTGGGGAGACG
>JAOZPF010000338.1 GCA_029932895.1 Anaerolineae bacterium
GCGAGGCCAAACACGACCAGGCCCCAGCGGAGCAAGCTGCGCCAGAAAGGCCAGGAACGGAGCGGGTTGCCCTCCCGGCGCGCTGCCATAGCCAGGGCGATGGCGGCGGTGGGGAGCAGCGCGACCACGGTCAGTTTGGAGAGCCAGCCCAGGCCGAGGGCCAGCCCCAGCCCGGCGCAGCGGCGCAGAGTGGCCCCTTGGCGTAGAATGCGCACCATTGCCCAGAGGGAGAGCGCGCCAAAGAGGGCAGCGCCGTTATCATCATTGACCGCCCCGGAGATAAAGAGGAATTCGGGGATAAAGGCGCTCA
The DNA here is from genome assembly GCA_029932895.1 of Anaerolineae bacterium. Classification (GTDB taxonomy): domain Bacteria; phylum Chloroflexota; class Anaerolineae; order B4-G1; family DUEL01; genus JAOZPF01. Next base: position 311 of record JAOZPF010000338.1, read on the forward strand.
GTCCTGCTGCCCCCACCGCGATCTCGGGCCGTTGGGGATAAACCTCACGCGCGATTCTGTAGATGGCCCAGACCGTGAAGGCGGACATCAGCACCGACATGGCGCGCACGACGCGGACGCCCAGCCAGGTGTCACTGCTGCCAAAGCGGTCGTCGGAGGGATGGATATAGAGATTCTTGTTATCCCGCCCCACCTGCCCAAACTCGTAGCCAAAGAACGGGTTGTGCCGTGCGGGCCAGAGATGCAGGTCGTTCTCGCCAACCCAAAAGGAGGCCAGGGCACCCAGCGTGTAATAGAGCGGGGCGTGATGCCCGAACCCCTTGCCGCCGCCCTCTTCCAGCAGCGGCGGGCGTCCGGTATCGATCAGGCTGCGGATGTAGCCATAGTGATAGATCTCGTCGGGGGCTTCCAGCGTGGGGGTGACAAAGGCATAGCCCAACCCCAGAGTGACAAAGAGGACCAGGATTGCAGCTAGGAAGCGTTGCGCGGTTTGCTCGCTCATCCTGCCTCCAGGTTGTCATCACCCTGTAGGGGCAGGGCTTGCCCCTGCCCTAGGGCTTGCCCTTGCTCTGGGGGGAGCGGACTCTGGTCCTGCTTCCAAGACGTTACCAGGGCGGAGAGGAGTACTAGTCCAGCCAGTGCGCGGGCGACCCAGGTCTCTGGCGGCGTGGCGGGGGGACGAACGACCAGGGTCGCCACGGCGAGCGGCTCCTGACCGCCCACCAGCTCCCCGGTGCGCCAGTCGTAGAGGCCGGTGGTGAGCATATAATCGCCCGCCGGGAGGTCGGGCGGGATGGCAATTGTGTGCGGGTCGGCGACGGTCTCCCCGGCGGCCCAACTGTAGGTGGGGCGAGTGCCGTGGGCTGCTGCCCCGTCCTCCTGCCAGACCAGCTCCCCGCTGGGATTGAGCAGGTGGACAAAGACGCTCAGGTCGGCGCTGACCGGCTCGGTGGCCTGCCAGTAGAGGACGAGGGACAACCGGTCGCCAGGGGTGACCTCTGCTGCTTGCAGGTCGTACCCCACAAAGCGGAATTGTTCCCCCAGACGGGCAGGGGCGGGGTGCTCCGGCGGCGCATCGGCGGGCAGAGCGGGGTAGAGCCAGGCGTAGGTGACGCCGCCAAATGCGGCGCTGCGCTCCGGCGTGCGCGCCGAGTATCGCTCCCACAGGTCACCCCACTGCTCCACTTTGTAATCGCGCCTGGTATAGTTGCGGTGAAAGACCAAATAGTCGGCGGGTTGGTCGATGTCCACCGTCTCCCCGGCAAAGGTCTGGTTAAAGACGTGCTTGAGCTGCGCGGCGACGGTCAAGTCCGCCGCGTCAGGCCGGCCATTGAGGTATGCTGCCAGGTCGGCCAGCCCTTCACCCTCCTCGCCAATGAGGATGGCTCGCGCGGCGGCTGTCTGCCCCCCCGCCAGCAGGTTGAAGGCGGTGCCATAGTAGGGGTGGTGGGGCAGGACCAGTGCCGCCTGGATGAGCAGGGGCAGCGCCAGCAGTGCGGTCGCCAGCCGGCGTCGCTGGCCCGCCAGCGCGTGTGCCCAGGCCGCGATCCCCGCCGCGCCGACCACGTCCAGCGCCAGGAGGGCGGGGAGGATATAGCGGCCCATCTTTTTCGCCCCCAGGTCCATTTGGGCGAGGAAGAAAAAGGCATAGGCCATGAGCAGGAGCAGGTCGGTTCCGGCGGGGGAGAGGCGGCGGTGACGCAGCAGGTGGCGCAGGCCGAACACTGCCGCCACGAGCAGAAAGACCAGTTCCACCTCGCTGCTGCGAAAGAGGAGCGTCACCGCGTAAAAAAGCGGGCCGGGGTCGGACGTTGTCACCTGACCGAGGAAGAAGGTGGGGGTATCGTGGGCGGTGGTGGCGTGGTGGACCAATCCCCACTTCACTGCTGCCAGTCCCCGCGCTGGCTCGACCCACATCACGGGCCAGAGGGCGACGATGACCAATCCGGCGAGGAGAAGCCAGATGAGGAGGTCGCGAATTGCGGATTGCGGATTGCGGATTGCGGATTGCGAGCGGAAGAGGTCTACCAAGAGGACGAGGCCGGTGAAGGGGACAAGAAAGAGGGCCGGGGTCTTGATCAGCAGGGCCAGGCCGCCGAGAGCGCCGGAGAGGAATAGCCAGCGGATGCGCTTCTCACGGCGATAGACGAGCAGGGTCAGGGCGGAGAGGAGCATCACCGTCGCCATCCAGGCGTCGAGGTGCAGAACTTTGGACTGGGCGAGGTAGTAGGGGCTGAGGGCGAGGAGGAACCCGGCGGCGGTCGCCGTAGCCGGGTCAAAGAGGCGGCGCAGCAATAGATAGGCCGTCACGATGCCCAGCGCGGTCAGCAGCGCCAGCGCGACCACGCCGGCCCCGATCTCGGCGATCGGCACCGGGCCGAAAAAGTGAATCGGCTCAAAGTCGGGTGGCACGGAGTGAGCCGCCGGAGTGACGCCGGAGAGGGTCCAGTAAAG
>JAOZPF010000339.1 GCA_029932895.1 Anaerolineae bacterium
GGATGTGTTTACCCGCGCCCGGCGCGAAACTGGCTCGTTCGTGCGGGCAGGTTGGATACTAAAACCTACTCTGACCCAGATGCAGGCTTCGTAAATAGCCAGATGTAAGTAGCCAAACGCAAAGCGGGGGGAGATTCCCCCCGCTTTTTTGTGCATCATCTTTCATCCAGACTATTGACATCTGGATGAAAATATGGTACAATGCCTCTGTACCTTAACCCCCTGCCCCCACCCGCGACGGTAGGACCAGTGCTGGGGGGTGTCGGCCGGGGCAACTCGGTGGGCGGACCAGGCAAGCCAGGCGGAGAGCGCACCGCAGCGGCTCGGCGGCGGGGGCGGGGGGATGAACAGGACTAAAGTCAGCCAGGAGCAACGATGTACAAAACCTTCGAGGAGATATGGGCCCACAGCGAGGCCATCGAGCACTATCTGGACGACCCGGACACAATGGCCCGCTTCCGCGAGCAACTGCTGGCCGCCCTGCGCGACCCTGACTACCCCACTCTCCCCAACGGACAGTTCGATTGGACGCACTTTGCCCGCGAATTCACCGCTCCGGATTTCGACCCCCCGCTGACGTCGTTGGATCTCTTCCGCGCCCTCCGCCAACACTTTCACCAACCGGGGTACAACCTTCCCCGCGCCCGCGTCTGGTGGCTGGTGCGGCTGGTGATGGACGTGGAGGACCCCGTGGCCTGGCTACGGCAGCAACAGCGTCAGCGCCGGGGTGCGTTCGTGGAGATCGCCCGCACCCTCGACTGTCCAGGCATAACCAACGTCCACCTCAGCACGTACCTCACCCGTCTGAAAGTATCGCACAAGCCATCCATCCCCGACCGCTTCCAGGTCGAGGGCACGCGCCTCCTGGCCTTGGTGAGCGATTACCACTTCTGGGTATGGGGGTTGGAGTGCCGGACTCACGGGCGCTACCGCCTGGTCTGGCGGGTCGTCTTCCAGGAGGAACTGGATGGACTTTACGGTGTGCAGCCGCCGCCCTACGAGCAGTCCCCGCGAGCCATCTCCGAGGCTCTGACGGAGCAGCACGGCTTTCAGCCCGAGGTCATCCTGTTCTACTTCCGGCGTCTCTGCAAGCGGGAGACAGGGCGGCTGTGGTGGGGGTACTGGCCGTTGGATGAGGAGAGGGAGAAACTGGGCTTGATCCTCGTGGAAGGGCCGATAGTCGTGGAGGAGTGGGACGAGGACGGGTGGCCGGTAGTGAAGTCGCTGACGACCAAGAAACTGGAAGAGAGACAAGAGCGGTGAAAATGAACGACGATGCACTGTCAGAAGTAGCGAAATATCTGCGCCAGCAACTGCGCGATTGGCATTATCTCTGTACTCCTTTACCGGCCGAAGTGCAAAAGATGCTGGAAGAGGCATTGACGGCGGCCGGAGCGAAAATTATCGCATCCAGGCCTCGATGTTCCAGGCCTCAATATCACGCATTCGAGTTCTTCAGGGCTGCCGTTGAAGAGCTATCTGAAGAGCTATCTGCCGATGAGTAGTTCCCGAAGCGCCGTCGCCAGCCCTATGGCCGACCCCAGAGTTTCCAGGGGCCAGGTCCAGCGAATAACATTCATCCATAGCTTGTTGTTGGCATACAACAGAGAAACCTCGGCACGTGCAGGATTTTCGACCCGTTCGATTATCTTACGGATAGTCTCTTCTGCATCCTTTACTTGTTCGGGGGATGACTGCTCATTCCCGTACCAATATTCCAAGACCACATGCCAGAACTCCATACCTCTCTGCTTACGCTCGAGATTCACGAGATACGATCCCTGCCGAGGATGACCCAATAGGAGCAATTCTCATCGGGGAACGCCTCAGCCTGCGGGAAGTGGGTTTTGATGATGGTGTTTGGCGGCTGAGGTTCTGATGGCTTTACAGCTGGCATGCTCACCCTCCTTGCAATAAAGTGGCAAATAATAGTGTCACAATTGTAACACGGCAGGACAGGGGAGACAAGTATTGATCGAGGCACTGATAGCTCGGCAGCGAGAACTGAAATTGAGCGACGGGGAATTCGCCCGGCGGTTGGGTGTGAGCCGCACGCTATGGGTGGCGGTGCGGACGCGGAAACGGGCCGTAGGGATGCGCCTCCTACGCGGCACTATCCAGGCTTTCCCCGATCTGGAACGTGATGTGCTGGCTTTCCTGCGCCAGCCGGAAGAGAGGTAAGAGCGGAGGAGCGACAAGGAGGGGAGATAAGACATATGCTCTACACAGCACTGGATCGGAATCGAGGCCCTATCACTACCGTCATAGCCAGCAACGAGGAAGAGGCGCGGGAAAAGATTCGGGAACAACTGGATCGTGATTATCGGCGGCAATGGTACCTGCGCGAGTGGGAGGAGGCCGGAGAGCCGGTCATCCCGCGCCGACGACTGGAGAGGAGGCCATAAGAAAGTTGCCCCCACACCTGTTGAGACAAGTGCGGGGGCGTGACCCAGGGAGGATAAGGCTCCCCAGGCGAAAGCCATTGTAGCCTTACCTCCCGCAAAAGTCAAGTGCAAGCGGGAGGTTTTATTTATGGGAATTCAGGTGATCATCACCAGACACGCGCGTGACAGGATACGAGCACGGGGCGCAGACCCTGAACTGGAAAGTGAAGTGCGGCGGGTAGTGCGCCAGGCCGCCCCCTTCGCCCCGCGCTGGCCGGAAGCGGCGGCGGCGATCTTCAGCCCCGGCCTGCCGGTTGAACCCGTGGTGAAGTACCTCAACAACCGCAAGGCCATCGTCACCACGGCCTTGCCCCC
>JAOZPF010000340.1 GCA_029932895.1 Anaerolineae bacterium
GTCCAGTAAAGCTTGAGGGCGATACCCACGGGCCACATCAGCCCGACGCCGGGGTGCTCCGAGTAGACAGTGTTGGCCCAGTCCCCCGCCAGCACAGCCTCGATAAAGTGGGCGGAGCGTAGATACCAGACCAGGGGTCGGGAGACTGGTTGGATGGCGCGGGGGAGAAAGGCGGTCAGAAAGAGAAACAGGGAGATAGCCCACCGGCATATGCTACTGGGTTCTTTTGTTGGGTTGCTCATAAACTTGACCCATATCCATCCTTACGGAGGACCTTTGCCATCCCGACACTATTCTGTGCAGTTTTGCCGAAAATGCAAGTGGGGTGCCAGACGCTGCCATAGGCAGTGCCTGGCACCCACGGTCTGATGGTGCGGGTCTAGTAGGACTTGGCGACTAGGGGCAGGTATAGCCTGGTCACGTCCAGGATCAGGGCGAAGCGGCCAAAGAACGGTGTTGTCGCTATCAGTTGCTCTGTGTCGGTGTAGAGCGTGGAGGTAACCGGTGCCCAGGAGGCGGTCTCCTCTGCCCAGCGGTACAGGCGTAACTGTTGCTCAAAAGGCCAACCCAGCACGTCGGTGATATAGTGGTCGCCATAGTAGTTATAGCCGACCGTGATGGTGTAGATGCCGTTGACCGTGGTGAGCGGTGCGCCGCCGGCAAGGGGACGGCCATTCAGGTCGAATCCCTGGTAGGCAAAGATACCCGTTGGGTTGGCATGCGGGATAGAGACCCAGGGGGTGTGGGTGATAGTCAGCCCGTTGCTGATGACATCGCCGCTGATGGTGTTGGTGTAGAGGTCAATGCGGACGGTGAGGTCGGTGGAGGTGAGCGTGCCGCCGCTGCCGGAGATGGTGGTGGTCACTGGCAGGGGAACGATGTCGAGTATCTTGGTCAATGTGCCGGTGAGATTATCCGTGTCCCGCACGGAGAGAGTGGGCCAGTACCGTCCCACGTGGAGGTAGGTGTGAGTCTGCACCTCTGTCGTGCTGACCACGGGGGTGTCTGTTACGCCATCCCCTTCCCAGTCCCAAGTGGCCTGGAGCAAGTTGTCGGGAGTCATATCGTCGCTGCTGGCGGAAGCGTCGAACCTGGCTTGGGCCCAAGTTGGCAGAGTGTAGGTGAAGGCAGCGGTGGGCGGAATGCCCACGTGCACCGCTCGCGTCGTCTCGCCGGTGTCGCCATCGGTGTCGCGCGCGACCAGGCGCACGGTCTGCACGCCGCCGGTGGCAAAGCTGTGCGTGGTGATCTTGGCGGCGGACCAGGCCGTGTCGCACGTGCCGTCATTGTCCCAATCCCAGCAGACATCGAGGGATGAGGTATAGTCCTCGGCGTCGGTGGTTGTGGAGGCGTCAAAGGTATAGGTCGTGCTGGGGGGTTGCCACGTATCGGGGTCGGGAGTGACGGTGAAGGCGGCGACAGGCGGGGTGGTGATGCCGGTGCGGGGCGTTGCTGCGGCGAGCCAGTTGCGATAGTCGACGCCGTTGGTGACGGCGGAGCCATTGCCGTTGTGCGTTCCCAGGCCGCAGGCGTCGGTGGCGGCCGAGCTGTCGGCGGGCCCGTTGGCCGCGCCCCACCAGTTGTCCTGGGCGTCTATGCAAGCGGAGTTGGCCATCTCGTTGTAGACGACGATGGCGCTATGGTTGGCCAGGAAATTCGAGTTGTGCACAACGATTGTGGGTGGAACCGTCCGCTGGCGCAGGTAGATAGCGATGTTATCATCTGTGTCGAACGTACTACCTGTAGCGGTCACGTTAGCGCCGCTATCGGCCATGATGGGCCGCCGCCCGTTTCCTTGGAACAGGGTGCCGGCCACCGTCAGGTTGAGGCCGCCGCCGGAGGCGACGATGCCCTGCTGTTTGCCGTCCTGAACAGTGCAGTTGTTCAGCACGTGGGTGCCAGGTCCTTCATAATGCAGCAAGGTGTCGTCGCCTTCACCCGCCGACCCGCCGCCGGCGATGTCAACGTAGCGCAGGTAGGAGGTCGTGTTCTCGTGGAACCAGATTTTCTTCCAACGCAGGCTCCCCGGGAAGCGACCAATAGTGATATGCTGGGTGGGAGTTCCTTTGGCGATGATCGAGGAGCCTGGTCGTACGTGGATGTAGTATTTGCCGTGGAACCACACCTCTACGCCGGGTTCGATGGTCAGTGTGGCCCCGGATTGGATTTCAAGGTCGGTGGTGAGGTCGTAGGGGCTGTTAGCCAGTGTCCAGGTTGTGTCGGTGGTGATCGTCTGATTGACAGCGGTTATGATCGGGGTTGGTGGTTGCTCCTGGGAACTGACCTGACCAGCAATCGTCAGAAAGAGACTTGCTATGACAAAGAGGAGTGTGCTCAAAGTTCTTGCCAAGTGTGCGAGTTGACGCAGCATAAAGTTACCTCCGGATCAATGCGGTCATCGGCTCAGGCCGTCAAGGGCAGTATTCTACCCGAGTTTGGGAAAGATGCAAGGGGCGGGGTGCCGATCTTGTCCTCACGGCAGCCGCCACACTCCCAGCGGCACGGTCTCGAACCGTTCATCTAGCGGGGGGAGAGGGATGAGGGTAAAGCCGTCATAGACCGCCAACGCGGCCTGTACCGCGTCGCCGCTGAAATCCTCTCCCAGCGGCAGCAGGTGACGGTCCAGCACGCGGCTGCCGCGAATCCACTTGAGGGTGGGGATGCTGCCCATCGCCGGCTGCCCGTCGTGAATCGCCAGCCACCAGCCGTCCAGGTCCATCAGCCGCACACTCACCCGGTCGTCCTGGGTGC
>JAOZPF010000341.1 GCA_029932895.1 Anaerolineae bacterium
TACCTCTCCTCTTTCCCCTCCCCTGATAGGGAAAAGGCCGTAGAAGAGGCTATCCCCTCCTCCCCCAACCGGGAGGAGGGCGGCTGAGGGATACAACCGACCTCAATGCGGGCCACCTCGCGCCGACGGGTAAACTTGAGCGCGTTGGAAAGCAGGTTAAAGTAGACCTGCCTGAGCAAGACCGGGTCGGCCTGACAGGCGGGCAGGTCGCCAATGGAGATCTCCACCTGGCGGCCCTCCTGTTCGTCGCACAGGTCCTCGAGCGCCTGCCGCACAATATCGGCGGGTGCGACGAGTTGCTTGTCGAGCGACTTACGGCCCAGGCGCGATAAGCTGAGCAGATCATCTATCAATTGCCCCATGTTCCTGGCATTGTCCCGCACCAGGTTCAGGTAGCGCTGGGCCTCCGGCGAGAGCTCCGACGCGTGTTCCTCGAGCAGGATGCGCGAGAAGCCATCCACCGCCCGCAACGGCGCACGCAGGTCGTGGGAGACGGAGTAGCTGAAGGACTCCAGTTCTGTGTTGGCGCTCTGCAATTGAAAGGTGGTGCGTTCCAGGTTACGATTGGCCGCCTGCAAGTCCTCCAGGAGGTTGGCCAACGCGCGGTTGAGCAGTTCAACCTCGGCCATGCGCGCGTTCAGCTCAGCGGTGCGCTGCCCTACCATTTCCTCCAGCCGCTCGGATTGCTCCTTCAGTGCCCGCTCCAGGCGCTCCCGTTCGGCGACCTCCTGCTCAAGCTCGCGCTGGCGCCGCTCCGCCTCTGCAAAGAGCTGTAGGGTCTCCAATGCCATCCCCGCCCTATCGGTCAGCGCGTTGAAGAGCGCCAGGTCAGCGCGGGTAAAGGGGCGATCGGAGAGCCGGAAGACGCACAGTAGAGCCCTTACCGAAGCCCGGACCCGGATGGGCAGACATAGGCCGTGGCAAGCGGGATAGTGGCCGGGCAGCACACCCAGCGCCCCCACGGCCTCCACCCCCTCCGCGATCACAGGCTGGCCCTCATCCAGCAGCCGCGCGACCGACTCGCCCACTGGCGGCGACCCGGCCTCCGCCGCCGGTACGCCTCGTGCCGCCCAGGGCCGTAGCGGCTGACCGTCGTCCCCGCGCCGATAGAGCAGGGCTATGGATGCGCCCAGCAGACGTGTCGCCTTGTCCAGCACCAGCCGCCCCAGCTCCTGGTGGGAGATCTGGCTGGTGGGGATGGAGGAGATCTCATACAGCGCCGAGAGCTCGGTCTGAATGTCCTCATGCACCGTATTGGCCTCCTGCGTCTGGCTGTATTTGCACATCCTTCCCCTGGCGACAGCGGGCATGGTCAGAGACCGGCCCGAGCCCCCAGCCACCCATGCTTCATTCCGTCTGCCCTGCCAACAGCGGGTCATCGGCCACCGGCCTCAACCCGGCCTCCTCCAATTGTGCGCGCAGTTTGCGGATCACGTCCTTCAGTTCCGCCATGCGCACCTCGCGCCCGGCCATCAGGGTCACGAGTTTACGCAGTTCGGCGGTGCGCTCGGCCACCAGGTCCTCCAAATGCTCCTGGTACCTCCGCAATTCCTTGTTCGAGCGCCGCAGGGTATCCAGCAGCCTGGCGTTCTGGATGGCGAGGGCCGCCACGTTGGCCAGACCGGCGAGCAGGGCCTCATCATCCTGGTCATACGCATCCAGCCGGCAGCTCTGTACCTGCATCACACCAACCGTCTCACCCGCGATCTTCATCGGCACGTATAGCGCCGAGTTGCTGGATTCATCCTTCGCCTCCGCCGGCGGCGGGCCTTCGATGATGCTGCCGTTTTCACAGATCGTGTACTCGGTCTGGGTGCTCTCCAGCGCCTTGCGGAGGTCGGGGACATAAAGCGGCCTGCCCGTACGGATAACCTGGCTTTGGGTGCCGTGCCCCTCTTCCTCCAATGGGATAGGGGGGAAGGTGGAAACGTCCCGCTTCACTCCATCGGTGACCACATAATCGGCGTGGATAAGCTGCGTCTGGGGATCGTAACGGGAGATGATGAAGGCAGCGGTGTCCATCAACTGACGTACGTGTTCGATAATCGTGTCATAGATCTTCTCAAGATCAAGCGTGAATCCCAGGGCCAGGGTTAGCTGATTGATGGCGATCTGCCGGTCCAGGAGGCGCCGCGTCCTCTCCTCCGCCTGCTTACGCTCGGTGATGTCCTCAAAGAGCAAGAGGACAGCCTGGACGTCGCCCCCCTCACCGGGTATCGCGGTTGCTCTCAGTTGTGCATCAAGCACCTGTCCATCCTTACGGACGTAGCGCTTCTCGCGACGGTAAGAGTGTCGCCTGCCCTCGACCAATTCCCGCCACAGGCGCTGTCCCTCAGGTTCATCCTCCGGGTGGGAGGGGTTCAAGACGAACAACTCCTCGCGCGAGTAGCCCAACATCTCCGACATCGCGCGGTTGCAATAAACCATCCTGCCGTCGGGGGTGTAAAGGGAGATGCCCAACGGGCTGAACTCGGCGAGAATTCGGAATCGCACCTCGCCTTCCCACGGTGCCTCTCCCGCCTGCTCACGCTCTGCCCCGTGCGGCGGCCAACGATCCGGTTCCACCGAATGGCTATTCTTCACTTGATCTCTCCCTTACCGGGCACCTGAGTACGGATTGCATAGCGGTATTTTAAAGACATTCTAAGTTTAGTATAGCGCAACCCGGTATGAAAGTCAATAGGAAATTGGACTTAAGTTGGGGATACGGGAGAAGCACTGGAGTGAGCAACTGGTGAAGCAGGCAGTATG
>JAOZPF010000342.1:0-486 GCA_029932895.1 Anaerolineae bacterium
ACCTGCCCCCCCTATCCCCCCCCGCAAGCGGGGGCGAGGGGGGGCGAAATAGAAAGGAGCCACACCATGTCTATTCACCGGTCAACCCAGGCGGTCCACGCGGGCGAGGAGAAGCACAAGCCGTACGGGGCGTTGACGATGCCCATCGTGCGCACCTCCACCTACACCTTTGCCGATAGCGCCGAAATCCACGACTTTATGCGTCGCAAAGAGGCGGGGGAGACCCCGCTGCGGGACGAGTACGGGCGCTATGGCAACCCCACCCAGCGGGTGGTCGAGCGCAAACTGGCCGCCCTGGAAGGGGGCGAGGCGGCGTTGCTCTTTGCCAGTGGCATGAACGCCATCGTCACCACCCTCCTGACCCTGCTCTCCAGGGGCGACCACCTGCTCATGGCCGCCGGCACCTATCACCGCACCCGCGAGTTTGCCCTCTCCTACCTCTCCCGCTGGGGCATCGAGACCACCTGGGTGCCCATTGACCACCCC
>JAOZPF010000342.1:496-2750 GCA_029932895.1 Anaerolineae bacterium
CGCCGCCTGGGAAAAAGCCGTGCGTCCCCGGACGCGCCTCTTTTTCGCCGAAACCCCCACCAATCCCTACCTGCGGGTGATAGACCTGGAGCGCATGGCCGACCTGGCCCGCCGCCACGGCATCCTGACCGTGGTGGACAGCACCTTTGCCACCCCGATCAACCTGCGCCCCCTGGAGCACGGCATAGACCTGGTGATCCACAGCGCCAGCAAGTACCTGGGCGGGCACAACGACCTGCTGGGCGGCGCGGTGGTGGGGTCGCGTGAGTTGATCGCCCCCATCGAGGAGGCGCGGGGCGTCATGGGGGGCATCAGCAGCCCCGCCGACGCCTACCTCCTGCTGCGCGGCCTCAAGACCCTGGCCCTGCGGGTCGCGCGTCACAACGAGAACGGCCAGCGCGTGGCCGAGTTCCTGGCCCAACACCCCGCCGTCCGCCGCGTCCACTACCCTGGCCTCCCCTCGCACCCCGACCACGCCATCGCCCGACGCCAGATGAGCGGCTTTGGCGGCGTGGTCAGCATGGAGATCGAGGGCGACATGGCCCGCGCCGCCCGTTTCGTTGACCTCCTCCGGCTGCCCTACATCGGGCCGACGCTGGGCGGGGTGGAGAGCATCGTCGAGCAACCGGCGGCCCTCTTTTCCCTGGACCCGGACGAGCGGGCGGAGGCCGGCCTGGTGGACAACCTGGTGCGCTACGCCCTGGGGGTCGAGGACGCCGACGACCTGATCGCCGACCTGCGCCAGGCACTCGACCGGTTGTTGCAGGAGGGGTGAGATGCTGATCGTTCACAAATTCGGGGGGACATCGGTCGGCGACGCGGGCTGTTTCGCCAACGTGACCGACATTGTATGTGACCGCCTGGCCGAGGATGACGACGCCCGCCTTGTCGTGGTCGTCTCGGCGATGAGCGGCGTGACCGACGACCTGATCGCCGGGGCGCGGGCCGCCGTCGAAGGCCGGGACGCCGTCTACCGCCAGGTCAAGGCCCGGCTCCTCGACCGCCATCTCCAGGTGGTGCAGCGCCTGCTGCAACAGAACACCGAGCGGGTCGAGGTGGGCGGGTTCATCGAAGACCGGCTGCACGAGTTGGACCTGTTGTACCGCAGCATCGCCATCCTGGGCGAACTGACCCGGCGCGGCAGCGACGCCGTGGTCGCCTTTGGCGAACAGCTCTCGGCCCACATCCTGGCGGCTGCGCTGCGCGAGCGCGGCGTGCGTGCCCAGGCCCTCAGCGCCACCGACCTGGTGGTGACCGACGACAACTTTGGGGCCGCCACGCCCCTCATACAGCCGACCCGTCGGCGATTGCAGGAGCGTGTCGCGCCGCTGGTGGAGCGGGGCACCACCCCGGTCATCACCGGCTACATCGGCGCGACGAGCGAGGGGGTGACGACCACCCTGGGGCGCGGGGGGAGCGACTATACCGCCGCCATCGTCGGGGCGGGGCTGAGGGCCGACGAGGTGTGGATCTGGAGCGACGTGAACGGCATCCTCACCGCCGACCCCAACATCGTGCCCCAGGCCCGCACCCTGAGCGGCCTCTCCTACGCCGAGGCGGCGGAACTGGCCTATTACGGCGCCGACGTGCTGCACCCCAAGACCATCCGCCCCGTCGTCGAGCGGGGCATCCCCTTGCGCATCAAGAACACCTTCGACCCCGCTCACCCCGGCACGCTGATCACCGCCCGGCCCGCCCCCGACCGCGAGCCGCTGCCGGCCATCATCTCGACCACCGGCCTGAGCCTCATCGCCGTGGGCACGGAGGACGATTCGTGGACGTTGCAGACCTCGGCCCACGCCCTCCAATGCCTCTGCGAGGCGGGCGTGGACGTGTTGATGTTCTCCCAGTCCTTCTCGGAGCACAGCCTGAACCTGGTGGTGCGGGAGCAGGACCAGGCCCATTGTCTGCAAGCCCTCGGACGGGCCTTTGGCGACGACGGACGGGTCGCCGCCAACGGGTACAACCTGGGCACCAGGGAGCGGGTGGCGACGGTCTCGGTGGTCGGTATGCCCGGCTGGGGCGACGCGGGGATCGTGCCTCACGCCTTTGCCACGCTGGGCCAGCACGGCACCCGGGTCATCGCCGTGGCCCAGGCGGCGACCGAGCGCAGCGTTTCCTTCTGCATCCCGGAGGATCAGTTGGCCGAGACGGTGCGTTACCTGCACCGCGAGTTAGGATTGGAGGTGTGAGATGTCCCACATTCCCGTCGCCGTCCTCGGCGCGACCGGCACGGTCGGGCAACGTTTCGTGC
>JAOZPF010000082.1:0-2368 GCA_029932895.1 Anaerolineae bacterium
ACGTTCACGAAAAAGGCGGCCTCACCATACGGATCCATCACATACCACACCTGAGTTGCGTCCTCCTCCCCCACGGTGAACGCCAGCGGATAGCCACTCCCAGGTGTCCACGCGGTGTGCCAGACCTGCATTCCTTCTGTGCCAGAGATCAGGTGTGCGTCCGAGCCGTCGGGGCGGACAAGCCATATGCCGCCAGTGTACCCTCCCACCACAATCCACTCTCCGCTTGGGTCCCAGGCTGCGGGGACATAAGGCCAGATGTCGTCCAGAATGTCTTGTTGATTGGAGCCGTCACTTTTCATCACCCACAATTGGCCCGGTGCGCCATATCCAGAGGGGAGGTAAAAGTAGGCGATACTCTCGCCGTCCGGCGAGACGACTGGCTCAGCTTTGTTCCCCCCCGTAGTCAATGGAGTCATGTCGTCGCCGTTGAGGTCGGTGACAAAGATGTCACCGCTCATCTGCCCGCTGCCCGCGTCAGAGACCACGATCAACTGCGGGGCGCCAGGCAGCCAGTAAAGGCCGCTGTAGTAAGCGTCCCCTCCCCAGCAATAGGGGTCGGAGCCGTCGGCGTGGGCGAGGCAGACCTGCGAAGTCCAACTATCAAAATTGGGTATGATATAGACCAATTTGTCCCCACGCGGACTGAATCTAGGCTCGCCAGCGCCATAGGGGAGACCGGGGGAGATCGGCCGCGTCTCCCACGGACAGTGGTAAGTCATCGTGTCCGACATAGGCATGAACGAGTCCGCACGGCTGAAATAATCCCCGCCGTAGGGTGTGTTCTCAAAGTAAGTGATGGTCACATACGTGCCATCGTATGACCACCCTGTATACACCGGGGAACCCACATAGCCGAGGTGGTAGGCACAGCCGCCGATAGGCCAGTACATATCCAGCTCCGGCCCCACCGCTGCCCCCCAGTAGACGTACTCATAAGGCTGCATCGGGTGTATCTCTCCCAGCCCGTCCTCAAATACCGTTATCTGCTCCCAAGGCGCCACTATGGTCTTGGTTTGTGCTGTAGAGGAAGTGACCTCCACTTCTCCGTCCATAGTCGAGATGACGGTGTAGCCATCGGGAGTAACACGCACGCTAAAGCGCGTGCCCCGCACCGAGGCCACTGCCTCTGGTGTCTCCACCTCAAAGCTCTCGCCCGCCGGCAGATCGTCCACCTCGATCCACACCTGACCTTGATCCAATTCCAGCCGCACCGCTCCCGGCTGCGGCTGGTCCAGGGCAAAGATCGAGTTGGGGGCGACGCGGATCAACTCGCGCTCCAGGCTGACGCGGGCGGTGGACTGCTCCTTGGCCCACACCTCACCGCCCACATAGATCGTCATGTCAGCCTCGGCCGGCTCCCACTCTGTGTCGGGCAAGGGGTGAGCGTCAACCAGGTTGATCACGTCTACAATGGACGCCTGAACACCAGCGGAGGTCGGTGACGACGCTAGCGTGGCGAGGGGCGTAACTGGAGCAGTGGTTGCCTCTGGCGGAGAGGTCGCTGGAATAGGAGACGGTGTCGGGCCTGCCCCGCCACACCCTGTCAGCAAGACCAGCGCTGCCAACAGCATGACCAGCACCAGCACACCGCGGTATACCCTACTGTCCATAACACACCTCCTGCTACCATATCAGGTCAGAGATATCAAGTCGAGCCAGGCGCTGCCGCCCCGACTCGGCAAAGGAGCGCACAAAACCCTGAGGATCAAACTTGGGGCCGACCAGCAGATGGGCGGTGAAGCGATCGTCGTCCTGCGCATACTCGCCAGCAAAAACCACCCTCTTCTTGAGCGCCTTTGGCGGCAGGTCCAACTGGTAACCGCCATCATGGCGGCGAACGTTGCAGGGCACGAAAGCGGCGCGCAGGAACTCGACCAGCCGCTGCCCGGCCTGGGGAAACCAGACGCTCGGCAGGGAGATGGTCAGCTTGGCCCGACGGAAACTGCCCGGCTCGAACCCCTGTGCCAATCCAATGAACTCGACCGCAGCGGTGGGCTGGGCCGTGGCAACGGTGATGGCGTCGGCGACCGCCTGCGGTTCCCAGGCGCGGAGGGCAAACACCGTCTCGCCATAAAAGCCGCCGTACCGCCGCCGGTTCTCTTTCCTAGTAAACAGACTCTCCTGGGCCGCCAGTAAATTGTCGCCCAGTTCAGGGTGGGCAGCAAGGAGAGCGCGCATCACCCAGGCATTCATCCACTCCGCCGAGACGCCATACACCAGAGGCGGGAGACGCAGGTGGACATACAACGGCTCCAGGCGGCGCTTGGCGCGCATCATCCCACCAAGGCGGGGGAGATAGGCCACGTCGTCCGGCTGACGGATGTGGTGCGTCGTCAGCGACCGCCGCTGCGCACCATCCGTGCAT
>JAOZPF010000082.1:2378-10627 GCA_029932895.1 Anaerolineae bacterium
ACCCGCAGCCCACACACCTGGTCCCCAAACAGTACCCTTCGTCCACGCCGGCCCGTGCCTGTTCGTACTGCTGCCAGAGAAAACCGTTCGCCACATTGGAGCGCACAAAATGGAAGGCAAAGCGATACTCTGGCCCCTTTTCCCTCAGAAAAGCAGCGTTCCAGTGACCACGCTTCCTCATCCACGCCTGCAACCAGTCCCAGCAGCCGGGCGTCAGTCGCTCGTCGTAGCAATACCCCCGTCGGGCCAGCTCGACCAGCGGTTCGCAGAGCCAATACCCGCCCAGCGCCAGTACCTGCGAGACACAATACTCCTCCCATCCCACCGCCAAGCGGAACTCGAAGCCGTTTGTCTCGCAAACCGATTTGACCGGGCCGACGATCCCACGCCACTCTTCCTCGTCGAGAAAGAGGCGGTCGTACCGCAGGGGCGTAAATGGCATGCGCACCAGCCGTCCAAAGCTAAAGATGAAGCGAACGCCGGGATTCACGCGACGGCGGAGCGCTCCGAGTTGGCGCACAAAGGCACGGAACTCGGCTAGGTCCTCCGCAGTCTCGTGGCCGGTAAGGATGTAAAAGAGCTTGACCTCGCGCACCCTCTGAGCCAAGAGCCGTTCCAGCACGCCGGCGATGGCTGCGTCCTCAAGGCTCTTGTGCAACCAGGCCCGCATCCTTCTGCTGATCCCCTCCACCCCCAACGTGAAAACACGCTTGCCGGCGCTCACTTCGGCCTCCAGGAGAGACGGCGTGGCCTGGAGGACGTCGATGCGCTGACTCTTGAAGCGCACCTGATCGAAAAACTGGTTCAGGTCCAAGAGCAACCCCAGGATGTCGCTATGGGTGTTAAAGTTGAAACTATAAAGCTCCAACGTGCTAGCCCCCTGGGTCCGTTTCAAGCGCCGGGCGGCCTCCACCACAGCGTGGCGGTCCAGCTCCCGGTACGGTTTACGGTCGTACCCCTCGAAGCAAAAGGTACAAAAGGCCGGACAACCATAGTTGATCTGCAAACGGGCGGTCCCCGCCTCGGCTCCGTTGAGGAGCGGATAGTCCAGTGGCAGACGAGCGATATCTGGCGCGTCTAGGACAGCCTTTTCCACCGCTTGCTCCGGCCATGAGCCGGTCACCCACAGCCCTCTCACCCTGGTCGCTGCGCGGGCCAGACGCTCCCGCTTCTCTATATCCCTGTCCTGCCACAAACTGCGAACCAGCGCCTCGACCCTACCCTCCCCCTCGCCGAAAAAAATTGCATCCACCAAGCTGTCGCCCGTCTCGGTGACGATGGACTGGGCCGCCAGCGCGTTCGAGCCGCCCAGTACCAGGATCGGCCAGGACGAGTCCCGCTGTGAGGAAAAAAGGGGAATGCCGGAGCCAAGCAGAAGGACGGGCAGGTTGAGCAGCTCCAGAGTGTAGGCATTCGAGGCCAGGATCAGGTCGAAATCATCAGCCGATCGCCAGGACTGGACTCCCACCAGCAAGGGGATTTCCTCCCGCTCCAGCCGTTCCCGGTCGTGGCGGGGAGGGAAGAAAGCCAGGTCGATATAGGCATCGGGCACGGCGCGGCGCACCTCCTGAAAGAGCAAGAGGTGGGGGAGAGAGCGATCCACATCGCGAAAGGGGGAGAGGCGAACGAGCAACACACGCAGATCCGCCCCATCAAAGGAGGGGTTGTGAAAAGTGGGATTGGGCCGCGGCAGGTAGAGACCGGCTGCTTGCAGCAAGGGGTACGCTGTGGCAAAGAAATTGCTACAATCCGCCATCGCAACCGTCAAGCCGAAACAGGAAACCGCCCCACCCTATCTCCTATCGGGGGGCGCGACCAGTCCGCCGCCATCCCAGGCAGAGACAGGTCGCACCGGTGAGAACGAGCGTCCCTCCCGCAGCCGTCAGCGCGAGTCCTCCCCGGGCCAGCTCTCCCGTTCGCGGAAGCAAGACCACAGGGCTAGATGTCGGGGTCGAGGTCGGGGTTGGAGTAGGGGTGAGCGTCGGCGTCAGAGTGGGAGTTGGGGTAAGCGTGGGAGTGAGCGTGGGCGTGGGGGTAGCCGTGGGCGTCGGTGTGGAGGTGGGCGTCGCCAGCGGCGACTCCCACGGCGTGGGCGTGGGCAGGGGGGATACCCTTGGCATAGACGTAGGCGGGGGCGGAGGTGGAGGCAACAGCGTGGGCACGGGAGACGGAGTGAGAATGCGCTGCGGGATCGGCGTTGCCGTCGGCAGCCGGGGCGGCGCGACCGCCGCCTCTGGCGACCGGGTGGGCACAGCAAGACAGGCCGTTCCTCCAGAGGAACCGGAAACAACCAGGAACAGTGATCCTTCCCCCGTGTCCACATCAAAGAGCACCGCGCCATAAGTCGTTGTGCCGGCGGACAGGTTGCCGGCAAAGAACAAACCCGGGACACCACTGACCCCTAGCAGCGGCACATGGTAGGTACCGGAGGGAGTCGTCAACAGCAAATCCAAGGGATCGAGGACACAGCCGCTGCTGTCGGTGCAAGAAACCGAGAGAGAGAGCAACAAGAACTCGGTGCCCGGAGGCGGCGTGGGGTTGTGCTGGTTGCCCGCCGCCACCATCTCATCCGCCGGGCGAATGACAGCGTTCACCATAAACGTCAGGCCATCCACCTGCACGGACGTGCCGGGAGGAGCGGGGCGGTCGCAGGGGGCGGAATGAGAAGTGGGAACAGGGGTAGGAGGGACAAGGGGGCTCTCAATTGACCCCGGCCTCACCGTCTCTCCGGCGGTCTCGGTGACCACAAGCGGTCCCTCCCCCTCCATCAGCCACTTGCGGGCGGCCCACAACCCACCCCAACCGCCGACGGCACAGGCGAGGAGATAGGAAAGAGCCAAGAGAACAGTGATGACAGCGATCGTGACCTTGTTGGGCCTGTTGGAGGCCGGAGTGTCGGGCATCTAGTGTTTCCTCCAGAACGGCGAGCCTAGCCTTGCCCGCCTCGCCAAATGATAGCCTATCCTCCGCAATCCGTCAAGTAGCCAACGCTCGCATTAGGGTAATCGCATCCATAATGGGCGCACACAGGTGCGCCCCTACCACCCAGGTTGGGGTGTTTAGGGCAATCGCCAGTTTTGCTGGCTGGACACAACGGCTCCGCATAAATGACGGGACCTGGCCCAGGCGGCAGGATTCATTCGCCGCAGCCAGGTGTTGCGAGTACCGAATGACCCTCACCAAGACAGTTCCCCCAAACATGCGCTTGCCCAGCACTCGCATTTGCCCCAGCGCGCGGAGGGTGTTAGAATTACCTGCTATGGTCAACTATCCCCACGCTCTGTACCGGTTGATCCTGACACCTCCGGCAGACGGTTCAACCCAAATGGCGATCGACGAGGCGATATGGTGGGCAGTCGCCGCTGGAGACGCGCTGCCGACGCTCCGTTTCTACGCCTGGGAGCCGCCATGCCTCTCGCTGGGTCGTAACCAGCCAGTGAGCGACGCTGACCGCGTGGCGCTCGCCATGGCGGGCTACACACTGGTCCGCCGCCCCACCGGCGGCCGGGCCATCCTCCACGTCGACGAACTGACCTACAGCCTGGTCGTCCCTCTCACCGACCCGCGGGTGCAGGGTGACGTCCTCGCCAGTTGCCGCCGTCTCAGCCAGGGGCTGCTGGCAGGTCTCGAGCTGCTCGGCGTGCCGACTGCCGAGGCCCACCAACGTTCTCGCAACGGCCGCTCCCCCGCACCGATCTGTTTTGAAACTCCCGCCGACTTTGAGGTCACTGTGAACGGCCAAAAGCTGATCGGGAGCGCCCAGATGCGGGGGCGCAAGACCGTCCTCCAACACGGCACACTCCCTTTGCGCGGTGACATCTCCCGCATCTGCACCTACCTGACCACCCCTACCGACCCCAGCCGCGTCCGCAGCCGCGCCACGACCCTGGAACGGGTCCTGGGTCGTGATGTGTCCTGGGAGCAGGTCGCAGCGGCGATGGCAGCGGGGTTTGAGCAGGCGCTGAATTTGCACGTGCAGCCCGGCGGCCTCGCGCCCGCCGCGGCGAGACTGGCTAAGGAATTGAGCGTGAGCAAGTACGGCGCCGAGACGTGGAACGCGCGCCACTGACAGCGAGCCCCACTATCACGGCGCGACGATGGTGACTTGAACCGGGAGCGGGACCGCGTCGCCGCCCCCCTCCACTCCCACCCGCTCCCCCCCCAGCACGTACAGCCCCACCTCAAGCTCGGCTGGCCCGCTGTAGCCAACATCAGCAAAGACCAGCTCGTGGGTATCAACAATCACCTCGCCTGGAAGCCAAGAGGTCGTTGGTCGCGTCCCTGCGACGGGGCGACCATCGTGCTGAGCGACGATCTGGGATGTGCCAGGCTGGAGGAGGTGGGTAAAGACCACATAGTCCGCCGACCCAGCATTCTCCAGCGCCCGCCAATAGAGGGTCAGCAACAACGGCTGCCCCGCGACGACCTCCGTGGAGGAAAGGTCGAACCCCAGGAGTTCAGCCACGCCATCCAGCCGGGCTTCCAGCACAAAAGCAGGAGAAGGAGCGGACGGTGGGACCGTCGGCGTCGGCGTGTCCGGTGGCGCTGTGGTCGGCGGGGGCGGCGCCGGAGGCGCAACGGGCAGCGCGGTGGGTACAACGGTGGGCAGAATGCCAAAAGCCACCGTCGGCGACGGGGAGGGAAGCGGCTGCGGGGTCTCTAGCCCCGCCACCATCGTCGGCGTGGGCGATAACAATCCCTCTGGCAGCACTCGCGGTAACCCATAGACCTGACCGACAAAGAGAACAAGCCCTACCAGCACGAACGTCGCCGCGACACGCCACAACCTGACCACCTGGCTCGCACTCGTCTCTCGCTCGAAGGAGGTGAGGCTGCCCGCCAGTCTCCGCTGGAGCGCCAGCGCGCGGGCCGCATAGAGGATGGCCCCCAATGCACAGGCGACGTAGAGAATCCAGGAAAAATCGAGCAATCCGCTCAGGAGGGCTTTCATAGCCGCCTCAGCACCCCACGAATAATGACCTCCATCCGCGGGACCAGCAACCGTCCGGCCTCCAGCACCTCCTCGTGGGTCGTCTCACCGTGGTGCTCTCCGCCCGAGAGCGCCACGTTGCTGATGCCCGAGAGCCCCAGCACCCGCATCCCTCCGTGCCGCGCCACCACCACCTCCGGCGCAGTGGACATCCCCACAGCGTCGGCACCAATGACGCGCAGAAAGTGAATCTCGGCCGGCGTCTCGAAACTGGGGCCGGAAAGGCAGACATAGACCCCCTCGCGCACCGGCACTCCCGCTTCGGTAGCCACGTCGCGAGCGATGGCCCGCAGGTCGGGGTCATAGGGCTGGGACATGTCGGGGAAACGCGGGCCAAAGTGGTCGAGGTTTGGCCCGCGCAGAGGGTTACGCCCCGTCATCCCCGGCAGGTTGATGTGGTCGCGGATGACCATCACGTCGCCGGCGCGAAAGGATGGGTTCAGGCCGCCAGCGGCATTGGTCACCAACAGGACCTGCACGCCCAGCACCTGCATCACGCGCACCGGAAGGGTCGCCTGCCCCATCGAATACCCCTCGTAGGCATGCACCCGCCCCTGCATCACGAACACAGCCTGTCCCTCGAGCTGCCCGGCCACAATCCTCCCCACGTGCCCCTCCACCGTGGAGCGGGCAAAATGAGGAATATCAGCATAGGGAATCACCGCCTCGGCCTCTACCGCCTCGGCCAGCGCGTTCAAGCCCGAGCCCAGGATCATCCCCACGCGGGGCGACGTCGTCAGTTGGCGGCGCACCGCCCCGGCGGCTTCCTCAACCATCTCCATCGTGATGAATTCGCCCATTATTCCATCCGCTCCAACAACTGTTTGATCTCCCTCTCGTACTCCTCGTCCGTGATCACGCCGCGCTCCTTCAGGTCCTGAAGCCTGTCCATCATCTCCGGGACCCCCTCCGGGACGACAGTGTCATCTTCCCTGGTGGCCTGACGCGCAAAAGAGTGGCTCAATGATGACTTTTGATCCAGCATCGCGACTTTGAAACGGATGGGGTGGGCGATAAAACGGAAAGCGTTCACACCGACATCGGAACCGGTGATGATCCGTATGTTCCCATAATCAAGCAGACGACCGGCCGCACTCTGCTCCATCACCACATCGTTGACCTTTTCCAGAGACGAGTCCGAAACGTACTTGTGGACCACCCCCTTTACCTCCATCACCCGCCGGTTGGTGATGACGTACTGCTCGTTGAGCCAAACCGTCAGCCGCAGGAGAAAATGGCCCGCTGGAGCCAGCAACAACAAGAGGCCAAAAAGCGTAAACGGGGGGGAAAGGAAAAAACCGCCCACAGAAAGGGCAATGATCACAATCGCTACAGCCAAGTCGACAATGATCGTGGGAAACAGCGAGATCCAATGCCTTCTCGTCACAAAGGCGATCCGCTCTCCCTGCGCCAAAAGCTTTGCTACATAGTTCATCTCTCCTCCTGTGGGCCATTACGGCCTCTCTGTTTGGCGGACGGTCCCAACGGACCGTCGTCCCGCTCGATCATCTGGGCATAGACCTGCGTGGTCGTCAAGGTGGAATGACCCAATCGCCTTTGGACCTCCCTCAGGTCAGCGCCTCGTGCCAGTGCGTGAGCGGCGAACGAGTGGCGCAGGACATGGGGAGTTACATCCCGACCGATTCCGGCCGCTTCCGCTCGCTCCTTCACAATAAGCCACAACCCCTGCCGGGTGAGCCGCCGCCCTCGATGGTTGACGAACAAGGCGTCCTCCCCGCTCCCTTCCTGCACCATATGTGGACGGCCCCGGAGCAGGTAGGCCCGCATTGCCTCGACGGTGCGGTGCGACAGGGAAAGGGAACGACTCCGCTTCTCGCTCTCCCCACACCGCACAACCCCACTTTCAAGGTCCAGGTCCTGCACGCTCAGCGCGATCGCCTCGCTGACCCGAATCCCGGTGGCGTACAAGAGCTCCAAGAGCGCGCGGTCGCGCAGCGCCTTGGGAGTGTTGCTCCCCCCCAGCCCGTCAAGGAACCGCATGATCTCGTCGACCGACAGTGTGCGCGGAGATTTCCTATCCACCTTGGGCGGTGTGACCAATGCCGAGGGATCGTCCAGCAGAATATCCTGCCCCACCGTATAGTGGAAGAACGAACGCACGGCGGCGATCTTGCGCGCCACGGTCGAGACGGTGTACTGTTTCTCCTGCAACCAATGCAAAAAGCTTTCCACGTGCTCCCTGGAGACCTCGTCCCACGAGGTAACACCGTGGGCCACGAGACCATCCAGGAACTGACCCAGGTCGTTCCGGTACGCAGCAACGGTGTGAGGCGAGGCCCCCTTTCCCTGCTGCAAGTACTCTAGAAACGATTCCACCACCTCTCGCATATCGATCCTCCACCTCATTATACTGACTTGGCATAAAGTTGCAAACAGCCACAGAACCGCCAGGCCACAGTGATGTGGTATAATATTCCTGTATTGCGACTGCGCCGCCCACAAACCTCGCCTCTCCTCTCTCTCACGGGAGAGACAACGAGGAAGGGTTGTATATATTCTTTGAGGAGCTGAGTATGTCGTCTCACTCTGGTCGAAGTGGTATCTTTCTGATCCTGGTCCTGGTCGTCATCGCTGGCCTGCTGTTTTGGCTGGCCCCTCGAATCGGGGGGTGGTTGAGCCAAGAAAGCGGCGGCCTCCCATCAATCGGCGTCGGACTGGGGGAACACCTCCACCCCACCCCCACGATCCGGCCCAGTTCGGCTACCATCATCCACCAGATTCAGAGTCTCAGCCGCCTGGAGACCGTCTCCTACACCATCGAAAAGGTCATCACCGCCGAATCGGGCCAGGACGCCCTCGCCTTTCTGTTCGGCGACCGGCTTCTCTTTGTTGCCCACGGCGAGGTCATCGCCGGCATAGACCTGGGGCAGGTCCGGGAGGGAGATATCACCGTCACCGATGATGACCGGGTGGTGATGGTGCTGCCTCCGGCCGAGGTCTTTGTCGTCACTTTGGACAATGACAAATCGTATGTGTATGACCGGGAGACGGGGGTGCTGGGGCTGAACCAGGACCTGGAGACGGCAGCGCGGCAGGCGGCTGAACAAGAAATTCTCAATGCCGCTTTGGAGGATGGTATCCTGGAGACAGCCGAGATCAATGGGCGCGCCTATCTACAGCAACTCATCATCTCCTTTGGCTTCCACGAGGTCGTCTTTGTCTCCGCCACACCGACCCCGCCCCCTCCTAACCACCCCCTTACCATCGTCCCCCCCACAAGCCCCTGACCCCCCAATGC
>JAOZPF010000343.1 GCA_029932895.1 Anaerolineae bacterium
ACGGGAACGACTGGCATATTATCTTTACCCACATGGTGCCGAACTTGATGCCTTTGGCCTTCCTCTACATGATGTTCACCGTCACCGGCGCTGTCTTCTCCGAGGCGGTGCTCTCTTTCTTTGGCCTGCTGAACATCCGTATGAGCTGGGGCATCATGATCTATACGGCCCAGGTGGCGGGATATATGCTGGCCGGGCCCAAGTACTTTCACCTGCTGATCCCGGCCGGGCTCTCTATCACGCTCCTCTGTTCGGCCTTTTACTTTGTGGGCTGGGCGCTGGACGAAGTGGTCAATCCGCGCCTGAGGAAGCGGTAACGGAGGAGATCGCTATGGCAGAGCCAATTCTTTCTGTCCAAGACCTAACGATGCACTATACGACGCGCAAGGGCGATGTGTGGGCAGTGGACAATATCTCTTTTGACCTGGGCAAGGGCGAGTCACTTGGCCTGGTGGGAGAGTCCGGCTGCGGCAAGACTTCTATCGCTATCTCGCTGCTGCGGCTGTTGCCCGACAATGCCCACTTCCTGGGCGGCCAGATCCGCCTCGCCGGCACCGATCTCCTCAAGTTGAGCGACGACGAGATGCTCAAGTACCGCTGGATGCGTATCTCGATGATCTTTCAGGCGGCGATGAACGCTCTCAACCCTGTCTACCGGGTGGGAGACCAGATTATCGAGGCTTTGCAGACTCACTTTGAGGATATGAGTGTGGCCCAGGCGCGGGAACGGGTGGCCGAGCTCTTTGACCTGGTCGGCCTGGATCCGGTATTGATGGACCGCTATCCGCACGAGTTCAGCGGCGGGATGCGTCAGCGGGCAATCATCGCTATGGCCCTCTCCTGCTCGCCCGATGTCATCATCGCCGATGAGCCGACGACGGCGCTGGATGTCATTGTGCAGGACCGCATTCTGAAGCAGATGACCAAGATCCAAAAAGAGTTGGACATGGGAATGATCTATATCTCCCACGACATCTCAGTCATCGCCGAGGTGAGCGACCGGATCGCTGTGATGTACGCCGGCCGGATGGCAGAGTTGGCCAGCGCGGTGAACGTGTTCGAGCGTCCTCTGCACCCCTACACCTTTGCCCTGATGTCGGCCTTCCCCAGCATCAAGGGCGAGAAACGGGAGTTGGTCGCCCTGCCGGGGGAGCCGCCTGACCTGCTCCATCCCCCTTCGGGCTGCCGGTTCCATCCTCGCTGCCCACGGGCGACGGAAGTCTGTTCCAAAGAGGTGCCCCCCTTGGAGGAAAAAGAACCCGATCACTTTGTGGCCTGCTGGCATCCGATGGAGGCGAACAATGGCTGAAAATACTCCTCTCGTCAAGGTAGAAGGGCTAAAAAAGTGGTTCCCGATGACCGGGGGGATCCTTCAGCGGGTGCGCAGTCATATCCACGCTGTCGATGGCGTCAACTTTGAGATTCTGCCTGGTCGCTCCCTGGGGCTGGTGGGTGAATCCGGCTGCGGCAAGACGACCACCGGCAAGCTGTTGGTGCGGCTGTACGACACCACTGCTGGTCACATCTATGTCAACGACCCCGAGCTGGGGGCGGTCGATCTGGCCCAGTTAAAGGGCAAGCAGCTCAAGCTCTTCCGGCGACGTGTGCAGATGATCTTTCAGGACCCCTACGAATCGCTGAACCCGCGGCGGACGGTGTACGACACGGTGGTGGAGCCGCTGGCGGTCCAGGGCATCGGCACGTTGCAGGAGCGGGAGGACAAGGTGGCAGACCTGTTGGAGCTGGTGGGGTTGACCCCTGCCACTAGCTTCATGTTCCGTTTCCCGCACGAGCTTTCCGGCGGGCAGCGCCAGCGTATTGCCATCGCCAGGGCGCTGGTCATCGAGCCGGCCTTCATCGCCGCCGATGAACCGACCTCGATGCTGGATGTCTCGATCCGCACCGGCGTGATGCAGTTGATGATGGAGCTGGCCGATCACTTTGGCGTCAGTTATCTCTACATCACCCATGACCTGGCGGTCGCTCGCTATATGTGCCAGGAGATCGCCGTGATGTATCTGGGCAAGATCGTGGAGCGGGCCGAGTCGGAGGAACTGCTGAGCAACCCGCTTCACCCCTACACGCGCGCGCTTATCTCGGCCGTGCCGGTCCCAGACCCGCGGTACAACCGGCAGGCGTTGCCGATCAAGGGCGGCGTCAGCCAGCCCATCGACCCCCCGCCGCGCTGCCGCTTTTACGACCGCTGCCCCATCGCCACCGACTTTTGCGCCCAGAACGATCACCCTCCTCTGGAGGACAAGGGCGGCGGGCACTATGTGGCCTGCTACCAGGTGTAGGGAGATGGGTTGAACAGTTGTGCCCTCTGATGAGTAGAGAAGGGTGCCCGATCAAGACCGGGCACCCTTCCTTTGGCTGGGGAGGCGGCTGCTCGAACTGGGCTGCCCTAGCCTGAGCAGGTTGTCCTGACCAGGCGCGCACACGGGTCGGCCCCTGTCTCCCGAGCACTCACGCTCTGCTTACTGCTCCACATCCAAAAAGACCGGTTCTCCTATCCAATCCCTGATCCAGGCCGACGGATAGTCGGGGTCCTCAGCCGGGTCATCCTCCCAGGGGGCGGCAAAGTGGCGGTGGAGGCTTTCCACAGGAAAAATCCTCTCCCGGATGTAGGCGCGCTGCATCACGTCGGCGTACATCACCGCCTCCTGGACCGAGATACGTCCGTCTCCATCCAGGTCCGCCCGCGCATCCTCCAGTCCCTCCAGTAAGTAGTGGGTAAAGACT
>JAOZPF010000344.1 GCA_029932895.1 Anaerolineae bacterium
AGCCAGGCAGGACAATCCCAACGGGCGGGTCATCAAGAGCCGCGCCCCGCTCATCCTCGACGACGCTCCGGCGGTTTACATCGAATTCACCCGCCCTCCCCACGCCGAAGCCAAAATCCGCGCCTGGATGGGTGTGCCCCTCCTCTTTGGCGACCGCCCCATCGGTATGCTCTCCCTGGACAAACAAGAGCCGGGCTTTTACACCCCGGAACACGCCAAGCTAGCCCTGGCCTTTGCCGGACAGGCCGCCATCGCCATCGAAAACGCCCGTCTCTATCGCCAGCTGGAAGAGCAATCGGAACGATTGTCCAAAGCGGTGCAGGAACTAGAAGACCTGGATCGGTTGCGCAACGAGGTCGTGCAGAACGTCAGTCACGAGCTGCGCACCCCGCTGACCCTCATCCAGGGGTATACCGAGTTCCTCCTCTCCGGCGACCTCGGCCCGGTGGAGCCGGCCCAACACAGCGCTCTGGAAGTGATCTATAGCCGCGTCCAGACCCTCTCCCGCCTAATTCACAACCTCACCGCCCTGCGAGCCTTCCCCCGTGAGACACTGAACCTGGTTCCGCTGGCTGTCAGCGACCTCTTGGAACGCACCATCATCAGTTACCGCCGCCCCGCCGAGCAGGCCGGCATCCAGCTCCAAGTCACCGCTATGGACAGCCGCCTCACCGTGATGGGCGACCGCGAGTATCTGGACCTGGCCCTCTCCCACCTGATAGACAACGCCATCAAGTTCAGCCCCAACGGCGGACGTATCGAAATCCGCTCCTGGGCCGAGGACGACCAAGTCCACATCGCGGTGCAGGACTGGGGCATCGGCATCTCCACACATCACCTGAGCCGCATCTTTGAGCGGTTCTACCAGGCGGACGGCTCGACCACCCGCCGCTTTGGCGGCATGGGTATCGGTCTGGCCCTGGTCTGGGAAATCGTCGAAGCACACCACGGCAGCGTCCAGGTGCAAAGTGAACCCGAACACGGCAGCACCTTCACCATCACCCTGCCCCGCGCAACGGAGGATGAAACGTGAAAAAGTGGTTCGTCGCAGTTGCCGGCAACATTGGCGTCGGCAAGTCCAGTTTGACCAGGTTGCTCAGCGAGCAGCTGGGCTGGGAACCGTTTTTCGAGGCCGTCTCCGACAACCCCTACCTGGCCGACTTTTACGATGACATGCAACGCTGGAGTTTCCACTCCCAGGTCTTTTTCCTCTCCCGCCGCTTGCGTCACCACTACCAGTTGCTGCAACGCCCCAACTCGGTGGTGCAGGACCGCACCGTCTATGAAGACGCCGAGATATTTGCCGCCAACCTCTACCGCCAGGGATTGATGCTCAAACGGGACTATGAGAGCTATCACGAACTGTACGAGGTGCTCTGTGCCCTCCTCCCCCCACCCGACCTGGTGGTCTATTTGCGCGCTTCTGTGCCCACACTGGCCGCCCGCATCACTCACCGGGGGCGATCTTTTGAGCAGGACATCACCACCGAGTACCTCTCCCGCTTGAACGTCCTGTACGAGGACTGGGTCGCCAACTTTGACCTCTGTCCTATCCTGACCGTCCCCTCAGACAGCCTGGACTTTGTCGCCAATTCCCAGCATCTGGACCTGATCGTCACCAAAATCGAGGAGCGCTTGCGCGGCCGCGAGGAGGTGGTGTTCCCATGACACAACCTGCCGACAGGAAAACCAACAACCACACAGACCGTCTGGCACTGATGGCCCACATGGCCCAAGAGTTGAACGCCAGCCTGGACATGATGGGCACGCTGCGCCGTGCCCTGGCTATGAGCATGCAGGCCGTGGATGCGACCATCGGCAGCCTGATCCTGCTGGACGAACAGGAAAGGCTGACTATGGCGGCCCTCTTGCACAATGGCAAGTTCATCGAGCCTGATATGGCCCTGATGCGCCGTGTGCTCCAAGATGGACTCGCCGGCTGGGTCGCCCGCCACCGCGAGCCGGCCCTGGTCGACGATGT
Organism: Anaerolineae bacterium; assembly: GCA_029932895.1. Lineage (GTDB taxonomy): Bacteria > Chloroflexota > Anaerolineae > B4-G1 > DUEL01 > JAOZPF01. Next base: position 1,982 of record JAOZPF010000344.1, read on the forward strand.
GGACCAAGACCCTCGTTGGCTGGGAGAAAGCAAGCGTCCGTCCAGCTTTAGTATCAAAGCCGCCGTCTGCGTCCCGCTCGTCCTCTCCAACCGCGTCGTCGGTGTCCTTTCTTGCACTCATCCCCAACTTGGTTACTTTGACCAGGACGACCTGCAAATGCTCCAATTCATCGCCGCTCAAATGGCTGTCTCCATCGAAAACGCACGCCTCTTTGCCGCCGAGGAGCAGCGCCGCGTCCTGGCAGACACACTCAGCGAGATCGCCCGCACCATCACCGCCACCCTCGACCTGGACGAGGTGCTGAACCTGATCCTGGAACAACTGGGCCGCGTCATCCCCTACGACTCGGCCTCGATCTTTCTCTTGCAGGACCGCTGGCTGACCATCCGCGCCTGGCGCGGTTTCAAGGACGAAGCTGCGATCAAGGACATTTCCTTTGCCATCGAGAGCGGGTACATTATGGCCCGCGTGGTCAACGATCGCGAGCCGCTGGTCTGTGTGGACGTGCAACAAGACCCCGGTTGGGAAAACGCCCCCGGTGTGCCCCCCATCCACGGTTGGATCGGCGCACCGCTGGTCGCCAGAGGGGAGGTCGTCGGTGCACTGACGGTGGACAGCGCCACTCCGGGAGCCTATAGCCCGGACGATGCCAGAGTCGTCTCTGCCTTTGCCGACCACGCCGCCATCGCCGTCGCCAACGCCCGCCTCTGGCAACAGGCGCGGCAGCGCCTGGAAGAGGTCGCCTTCCT
>JAOZPF010000345.1 GCA_029932895.1 Anaerolineae bacterium
CTTTCCCGCTGATCCTGATGTCGCTTTGCTCTCCTATGCCGAGAGTGCCAGCCTGGTCCGTTACATCCAGGGGCGGTATGGGGATGCGGGCATCCGCGCGCTCTTTGCGGCGTACGCCGATGAGGCTGACTGCGAGGGAGGGATCATCCGTGCTCTGGACATGACGCCGGAACGGCTCAGCATGGCCTGGCGGGCTGATATGATAGGGCTGGGCGGTTGGTCGATCTGGCTCTATGAGCACGCGGCCTGGTTGCTGTTGTGGGGCCTGAGCATTGCGGTGGCTCTGCCAATGGCGGGCCTGCTGCGCCACAAGGGGCGGGCGGGGAGCGGTGATGGATCTTGATCCGGGGGGAGAGATGCAGCAGCTCTTGGTTTTCGACATTGAGACACAGTACCTGGCCGACGAGGTGGGGGGCTGGAGCCACATCCGTGATATGAAACTCGCCGTGGGGGTGACCTACGACCCGCTGAGAGATGCATATCACGTTTACCTAGAGAGGGATGCGGAACGGTTGATCGCCGACTTGCGGGCGGCGGACTTGGTGGTGGGATATAATCTCTACCGCTTTGATTACGAGGTTCTTCACGCTTACACCGAGCAACGGTTGGACGATCTGCCCACGGTGGATATGCTAGTCGATCTCAAGCGAGTGTTGGGCTGGCGGCCCAAGCTGGACGATCTGGCCGCCGCGACGCTGGGGACGGGCAAGAGTGCTGATGGCATCGCCGCCGTCCGCTGGTTCCGCGAGGGGAAGTTACCCCAGGTGATCGACTACTGCAAGCGGGATGTGGAGGTCACCTGGCAGGTGTACGACTTTGGGCGCAGGAACGGTTACGTGCAGGTGTGGGGCCGATCCCGCCAGCCCCGCAGTGTGCCGGTGCGGTGGTGAGCGGTTCCTTCGTGCCAGCCTACCTGGCCCTGCTGCGGTCGGGGGAGCTGGAGAGACGAGCCCAGGCTGCTGTTGCGCAGTTGCGCGATTGTGATTCTTGCGGCCGTGCTTGCCACGTCGATCGGACAGTGCAATTGGGGAGTTGTCGCACCGGTGTGCGGGCGGTAGTGGCGAGCGCAGGTCCCCACTTTGGAGAAGAGGATCCTCTGCGGGGGAGTAGCGGCTCGGGGACGATCTTTTTCTCGTGGTGCAATCTCAATTGCCAGTATTGCCAGAACGCTGACATCAGCCAGAGGGGTCGCGGAGAGGAGGTGGAGCCGAAAGAGATCGCGTTGATGATGCTGGCGCTCCAGGCGCGTGGCTGCCACAATATCAACCTGGTCTCTCCGACTCACGTTGTCGCGCCTATCCTTTCGGCCTTGCTGATCGCTGCCCGGGCTGGCCTGCGCATCCCTCTGGTCTGGAACACCGGCGGCTATGATTCGATGACGACGCTGCGGTTGTTGGACGGGGTGGTGGACATCTATATGCCTGATATGAAGTATGCCGACGCCGAGATAGGGTATCAGCTCTCTCACGTGCGCGACTATCCGGCGGTGAACCGGGCTGCGGTGCGGGAGATGTTTCGCCAGGTGGGAAACTTGGTGCTGGACGAGCGCGGTGTGGCCCTGCGGGGATTGTTGGTGCGGCACCTGGTGTTGCCGGGGGGATTGGCCGGCACGGCCGATATTGCCCGTTTCCTGGCCGAGGAGGTATCGCGGGATACGTACATCAACGTGATGGACCAGTATCGGCCCTGTTACCGGGCACACAAGATGGTGCCGCTCGACCGGCCCGTCACGGCGAGGGAGGTCAGTGCGGCGATGGAGGCGGCCCGCGAGGCCGGGCTGCACCGCTTTGACCGCCGCGCGCCGCGTCGGGTGGGGTGACCTGGAGGAGGGCAGGGTGGACGAGAGGGGAAAAAGGGAAAAGGTACGCCTCCACGCTGTCGTCGAGGGCATGGTGCAGGGTGTGAACTTTCGTTACTACACAGTGCGCACAGCCCGCAGGCTGGGGCTGACGGGGTGGGTAGCCAACCGTCGCGATGGGGCGGTAGAGACGGTGGCGGAGGGGCCCCGCGAGACACTGGAGACATTCCTCGCCTTTCTGCACGACGGGCCGCCGGCGGCTGTCGTGCAGCGGGTTGTGCCGCAGTGGGGAGAGGCGACGGGCACGTTTTCCGATTTCAAGGTCATACATCTATGAAAAACAACCGCGAGCGGTTGGCCTGGGTTATCCTCTTGAGTTCCTTCGTGCTCTGCGTGGGGTTGGCGGTGGGCATTCCCTTGGGGGTGCGGTATGGCCTGCGTAATGCCCGGACCGGTCAACCGGTGGCGCTGGAGCCCCAGCGGGGAACCCCCAAGGTGCAGCGAAGGGGGCGGGGGGATGTTATTGCGCTGATCGGCCCGACATGGGACGTGCCGCCGGGCACGGTGGTGACGACGGATGACTTTGACCAGTGTCTGTTGACGCTGTACGCCCCAGGTGATGAGCCGGCAGCCGTCGCCGCCATCCAGATCTATGGCGATACCAGCATCACCTTGCTCTCTGGCCGCTCACCCCGCTTTGGGCTTAGCCCGCTCCCGCACCGAGTCGTGCTCCAGGTCGAGGCGGGACGGGTGCGGGTCAGCGTGGCCTCGGCGGGAGGGCGGGACACAGTGGTCGAGTTGCGGACCGCTCACCTTACGGCGCTGCTCGATGAGGGGAGCTATGAGGTGCGGGTCAGCCCGGCGCTCTCCGAATTGACGGTGCGTGAAGGACACGCGCAGGTCGCGTCCGCGGGGGGGGCTGCGGTCGAGT
>JAOZPF010000346.1 GCA_029932895.1 Anaerolineae bacterium
GTTGTTGAGCGGTGCGGCGGTGTTGGCGGTGATGCGGAAGGTGAGGGTCACTGCTGCCCCGGCAGAGATGATGCCGCGCCAGCGGATGCCGCCGCTGTCGCTCACCGTGCCGCTGCTGACCACCACGCTGCTGGGGACATAGGTGGTGGAAATGGGGATAGCGTCGTGGAGAGAGGCGGGGGCGCTCATCGTCCCTGTGTTGCGCATCACGATGGTAAAGGTCACCGTTCCGCCGGGCGTGACGTTGGTCGGGGCGGCGCGCTTGTAGGAAGAGGAAAGGTCGACATCGGCGTACTCGTCCGCTCCCAGGTCGTACCCCGCGCCGAGGGGGCGGGGATTGCCGTCTATGTCGGTTGTTATGCCGACGCCCGGCCCGTGGTCTATGGCTTGAGAGTCGGAGCCGAGATGGTAATTGTCCATCGCGGCAGCCACAAAGTCGGGCGTGCCGATGATGTCGTTGCTGTGGTTCCAGATGCCGCTCGCGATGTTGACGGTCATTGCGGGCCACCACAGCGTATAGTCAGCAGTGGTGGTGGGCGGATGGCTGTACGGCAACCCCTCTACGTGTAAGATGGTCTCGAGATCGGTGTCTTGGCCGGACATTATGGTATAGTTCATGCTGATGACAGCCGAGCGGTTCACCACAGCCGGGGATTGGTTGTCGGCAATCGTGTTGTGGTCGAGCAGCAGAACGCTCGCGGTGGGGACGGGGACGTTCTGACTTCCGGCTAGGTATATCGCCCCGCCTTTGCTATAGTAGTGTGCATAGGCGGGGTGGTCATCTTTTACGAAAAAGTGGTTGTCGGCGATGATGTTGTTCGTCATAGTCGTCACACCCCAGGGAGCGATGTACACCCCTCCGCCCTGGCAGTCATAGTCCGTGCCCCAGTCGGGGTAATAAGAGGCATAGTTCTCAATGATGCGGTTGCCTTCCATCCACACCAGTGACTGGGCATGTATAAACGCCCCGCCGCCGGAGCCGGTGCAGGTTGGGCCTGTGGCCGCCCAGTTGCCCTGGAATAGGTTGTCATAGATATGACCTGGGGCGGTGAGACCGGCGTGAAACAGTCCTCCGCCTCCTTTGCCGATGCTGTACGCGGCCTCGCAGGCGGTGGCTATGTTGTCGAGCAGGGTGTTGTGCCCAAAATAGAACCCGCCGCCGCTGAGCAATATCCCGCCGCCGGTTCCCGAACCGTGCCGCGCGGCGATGTTGGACTGGAAGAGGTTGTCGGTCACGGTGTAGACGTGCCCGACGTCTACGCTGGCATAGATGCCGCCGCCGCTGCCGTCGCCCGTGTTGCTCAAGAACGAGTTGTGGGTCGCGATCATATCCCCCCACAGCGCACACACGCCGCCGCCGTCGCTCTCTGTCGAGTTGCTCTGAAAGGTGTTGTCGCTGACGTAGGCAGTGTCCTCATAGAAAAAGGCCCCGCCACCGCACCACGTGGCGGTATTCCCCTGCAAGATGTTGCCGGTCATTGTGAGGACGAGGCCACGGGCCAAAAGACCACCGCCCGTGCCGCTGGGGTTCGGGACCGCCGAGTTGCCGATAAAGCGATTGTTCTCCAGTAAGAGCGTCCCCGGATTGGAAGAGTTGCTCCAGAAAGTGATGCCTCCTCCGTCCGTGCTCGACGTGTTGCTGATCAGGTCGCAGTGGCGGACGGTGAGGCGTCCGTGGCTGTAATCCTCGACCCCGATGCCTCCGCCGCCGCTGGGCGCGCCAAGCTCTTCGTGTCTCCCGTGTCCGTTGATGATCCGCAACCCCTCTATGGTGACGATGCGATTGGCTGTGATATAGAACACCCGTCCCTTCTGCCCGGCGTCCAGCGTGGTGGTATAGATATCCGGCTGGGAGACACTCCAATCGGTGACGGTGTACCCGCCGCGGACTGTGATGTCCTTGTCGAGAAAAGCGAGTTGGGTGATGGAATAAGGGTAGCTAGACTCCACGAACCAGTTCCGGGTGAACACCTCGTTGTAGAGGCCGGCAGCGATGCGCACTTCGCCGCCCGGCTGGACCAGGTCGACGGCGTACTGCACCGTGCGGCAGGGGGAGAGCACACCGCCGCAATCGAGAGAGTCGTTGCCTGTGATTGCCACACGGATGACCCCTGTCCCTGCTTGGGCGCGGACTGGGGATGCAGTCGTCCCTCCCAGCAACAACACCAGGGCCATTGTCGCTCCCAGTCCGAGGGCGAGTGAGAGAGCCAGATGCTTGCCTTTCATTATTCGCCTCCTTCCTTGTGAAAACACGCTATCGTGGAATTCGCGACTGCGATTCTGCCGGTTAGTGGCTTCTGCATCATCGGAGGAAGGGGGGAGACATTCACCAATGCCATCAGGTTGATGGTCGAGTCGTAGCCGTCGCCGGATTGTCCCAATTGTATCCAATCCGCGTTCGCAAAACGTTCGCAAACCGCCTTGCACTCTGTTCGTCTCCCCCTCTCCCTAGCAGCCCCACACAACCGCCGGGCGGTAGCCGGGCAGAGGCCAAGCAGACAAACAGGACATACCGTCAGTATAGCACATTTGGGGGAAAAAATGGACTGGCACAAGAGACCCGGTCGCTTTTGGGCAGATTCGCTCTGCGCCAGAAACAGGTCGGTCACCCACAAAGCCGCCGGCTTGCGGCCAAGTCAGCGACTTGGCTTACTTTTGTAGCGCAAGCCGCCGGCTTGCGGCCAAGTCAGCGACTTGGCCTACGCGCGCGGGTTATGGTCGCTACGGC
>JAOZPF010000347.1 GCA_029932895.1 Anaerolineae bacterium
CAGGGCGCGCTAGAGATCGCCCGCGTCGTCCGTCACCACCACCCGGATACACCTATCATCTTTGGCGGCTTCTCGTCGAGCTACTACCACAAAGAGTTGATCCGCTACCCCCAGGTCGATTACGTGTTGCGGGGCGATTCCACCGAGGAGCCGCTGCGCCAACTCTTATCATGCCTGCGCGACGGGCGCGACCCGGTGAATGTGCCCAACCTGACCTGGAAGGAGAACTCGGGTCAGATCCATGTGAACCCGCAAACCTACATCCCAGCGAACCTGGACCACATCCAGCCAGGTTTCCGCCAGATGGTCCGCTCCGTCATCCGAGACCGGGACCTGCTCTCCTATGCGCCCTTCGGTCACTGGCTCGACTACCCGATCATGTCCGCCCTGACAGTGCGCGGCTGCACCCAACACTGCTCGACCTGCGGCGGATGCGCCGAGGGGCACGAGCGGATGTCCGGCCGGACCCGGCCCGCCTTTCGCAGCCCCGAGGACCTGGCGCAGGACGTGCGAGAGGCACGGCGCATCAGCCGGGGGCCGATTTTTATCCTGGGTGATCTACGGCTGGCAGGGATGGAGTACGCGCGACGGTTCCTTCGTGCCGTCCAGGGCACGCGCGGCCCCTTTATGGTCGAGTTCTTTTGGCCTGTGAACCGCGAGTACGCCGCGGAGCTGGCAGCGGGCCTGGGCGACTTTATCGCCGAGTTCTCCCCCGACTCCCACGACCCGGCCGTACGCCAGGCGCTGGGGAAGCATTATACGAACGAGGGGATCGAGGAAACCATCCGCAACTGCCTGGCGGTGGGGGCCAAACGGTTCGACCTGTTCTTCATGATCGGCCTACCCCAGCAGACGGCGACCTCGGCCCTGGAGACGGTCGATTTCTGTGCCCACCTCCTTCAGCGACTCGATGGCGACCAACGGCTGATCCCCTTCACCGCGCCGATGGCCCCGTTCCTCGACCCGGGAAGCCTGGCCTTTGAGAACCCCGACCGGTACGGCTACACCCTCCTCTGCCGAACACTGGAGGAGCACCGGCAGGCACTCCTGGCCCCCACCTGGAAGCATATCCTCTCCTACGAGACACGGTGGATGGACCGGGACGCCATCGCCGCTGCCACGTATGAGGCGGGCCGCCGCCTGAACCGGCTCAAGGCCCGGCACGGGATCACCACCGCGGAGAAGGCGGCCGAGACAGAGGACCGCATCGACCGCGCTGTGAGGTTGATGGCGCAGATCGACGAACTGCTTGCCACCCGCTCGCCCGCCGAGGTGGAGCGAGAGATGCTGGCCCTCAAGGACCAGATCGACCGGGCCAACACCTCCACGGTCTGCGAGAAGGAGGAGTTGGACGTGCCGATGAATTGGATTCCTTTCAACGTATGGGAGCTAGCCAAGATGGGAGTGAGCGAGGTGTGGCGCATGATGTGGGGGCGGGATGACCGGAGATAGGGACGAATCCGACAAGCCCAACGGTCGCGCCTACGGGTGGGAGTGGCTGGAGACGCGCTACCCCTACACCTACCGCATGTTCCGCGTCCGCGAGGACCTGGTGCGTTGGCCCGACGGTCACGTGGCCCCCTATGCCTCTGTCCAGGCCAGCGGCGCGGTCTGGGTGGTGCCGGTGACGACCGAGAGGAAGGTGGTCCTCATCCGCCAGTTCCGCTATATGCTGGACGACTGGTGCTGGGAGGTCCCTGCCGGCGGTTTTCACGACTTCAGCGGCAGCCCCCTCGAACTGGGGCAACGAGAGCTGGCAGAGGAGGTAGGAGGAAGCAGCGACAACTGGTTCTATGTCGGCTCATTCCGCCCCGGCACCGGCACCTTTGACGAGCAATGCCACATCCTCCTGGCACGAGACGTCCGGTTGAACCAGGAGCCGCACCGCGAACCGGGAGAGATCATCGAGGTGCACGTGGTGAGCGCCGCCCGTGCGCTGGAGATGGCCCGCAATGGCGAGATGGTGGACGGGCACAGCGCGTTGGCACTGCTGCGCTGCGAACCGTATCTCGATATCGGGGCAACTCACTGACTGGCGCTCTCTGTCGCCAGAGCCGCTGCCTCTTTCAACCTGGTGCAGACGAACAGACCCACAACCATCAGCCCGATCAGCACAGCTAGAGCGGCGGTCATCGCCCCCGTTTCGGGCGACTTGGCTAGGTCCATCCCAAATATGAAAACGATCCCCGAGATCTGCCCCATAAGCAAGAGCAGGCCGTTCGAGGTACCCTCCGGCGCTGGGTAGGCCACCTCAGCGCCGTACTGAAATCCAATAGGGCCGGCGCTCAGCAGGAAAAAGCCGAGGATAAAGGCCGAGACGAGCAGGAACCAGTAGCTTGTGGCAACCGTGACGCCAGCCAGCCCCACAATCGCCCCTATCATGGCCGTGATCAGAAAGGGGGTCCGGCGGCGATAACGGTCAGAGAGTGACGGCATAACCAGAGCGCCGACGATGCCTCCCACGACCATCAGCCCCCCCGTGACCCCGGCCTGGGTGATCGAAAACCCACGCGGCCTCACAATGTCCTCGATCCACGTTGTGACCCCGTTGAACGCCCCCAGTCCGACAAAGAAAATAAACATCAGGAGAACAAAGTCCCTCTTGTGCATGATCTGCTTGAGGCTCGAACCGGCGATCAGAATTATGTTAATAAAAAATATGTTGAGGTCGATGAGGTCCGGGCTCTGGATGATATGTGTCGCCCCCTGTTTTTTGGCGG
>JAOZPF010000348.1 GCA_029932895.1 Anaerolineae bacterium
ACGGGCGATGTCGATGTCGCTGACATCCACCGGCGGCGCGCCGTCCACGATCCACTGCGCCATGACCAGCCCGGCCCCGCCGCCAAACAGGATGCCCAGCGAGTTGAAGCCGGCGGCGACGTAGAAGTTCTTCAACTCCGGCGCTTCGCCCATCAGAGGCCCCATATCAGGGGTGAAACTTTCCGGACCGCAGAAGAACTTGTGAATCCCGACCTCCTTCACGATTGGGATGCGCTTCATCGCTCGTTCCAGGTGGGGCATCATGCGCTCCCAATCCGGCGCGATCTCACCAAAGCTAAAATCCTCCGGGATGCCGTTCATCCCCCAGGGCTTGGCGAGCGGCTCGAACAGGCCCAACATAAGCCCATCCATTTCATCCCGATAATAGGCGAACAGGTCAGGGTCCTCGACGACGGGCATGTCCCGGTGAATCCCCTCTATCGGCTCGGTGATCAAATAGTAATGCTCGGCGGCATGCAAGGGCACATTGACACCTGCCATCCTACCCAGTTCCCGCGCCCATATACCGCCACAGTTGACCACGTATTCCGCCTCAATCTCGCCCTTGTCGGTGATGACGCCGGTCACCCGCCCCCGTGCCTGCTTGATGCCTATGACCTTGGTCCCTTCCAGGATACGCGCGCCGCCCATTCTGGCCCCTTTTGCCAGCGCCATCGTGGTGTCCACCGGATTCGTACGCCCATCGTCGGCGGTATAGAATCCGGCCAGAATGTCATCGGTATAGAACAAGGGCCACATCCTTTTGATCTCGGCAGCCGAGATTTCCTCCGTATAGACGCCGTGCCCGCGACTGTAATCGGCCCTGCGGCGCATCCTGTGCAGCCGCTCCGGATTGCTGGCGATCTGCATATAACCCACCGCCTTGAAACCCGTATCCTGGCCAGTCTCCTCCCCCAGCCTTTCGTAGAGGTCGCGGGTGTACTTTGCCATATACAAGTCGGTCTCGGTCGAAAACCCGCTGACGATCAGGCCCGCCGCGTGCCAGGTGGTGCCGGCCGTCAATTGCGCGCGTTCCAACAGCACCACATCCCGCCAGCCCAGCTTGGTCAGATGGTAGGCGACGCTACAACCTATTATACCGCCGCCGATGATGACGACTTGCGCTTGGGTGGGAAAGGATTTTGTGTTCGATGGTTGTTTTTCGGTCATATTCCGTCTCCTATTCCACTTTGATGTAAGGTGCTCTGCGTACCGTCCCATTTGCAAGTGATTTAAGCAACTCTACTTGCATCTTCCCATTGTTTATTACCCAATCTTTTCCGCCTCGCGCTCCGCCGCCGCCAGGATACGGTCCAGTTCTGCCAGCACCTCGTTGGGCAATGGTTTGGGATGATGCGTCTCGTTGAGCCGCTTGAACTCTTCCAGGGCCACATCCCGCACGTCGCGCGGGTTGCCGTCGGCGTCCACCTGCTCCAGCAAAGGCAACCGAAAGTCACGGATATGCTTGCGGGTGTGTTTTTGGGCCAAAAAGTGGCCACCCGGCCCCACTTTGGCGATCACGTCCAGCGCCATGTCCGCCGCGTCGAACTTGAAGCCGTACAGCAGATCGTAGACGTACCGGCAGGCCTCGTGCTGCAGGATCACAAACTCCGGGTAAAGGATCATCGAACTACCCACCAATCCCAGATAGCCGCAGATTTCGCCGCCATAGAAGGGAACTGCCATCGCGCCCGATCCGGTGTCCAGACCCGCGTCCCAGTCAATCTCGTCCGCGTCCACACTGACGCTGCCGCCGCCCAGGCTGGGAACCCCCCACGCGTGGGCCATCTGAACCGCTATCCAGCTCAAAGGCATCGCCAGGCCGACGACGTAACCACCGGTGCGGGGATGCATCAATGAGACATAGTTCGAGTGAAACACGGGCGCGCCAGGATAGGCTAACTGTACCAGCACCATCCCACTGACCACCTCGGCGTCACCCATCACCAACGCACCCAGAGGCGTGGCCGGGGCGGTCGAACCCATCGTCGGCATGGCCATGAAGCTCATCGGGATGCCGGCCGCGGCGTAGGTCAGCGCGTTCTCCAGGCTGTGACCGTCATGGGAGAGCGGGGCGATGGTGCAAAAGTTGGCGCAGATGGGAGGGCGCTTTCGGAGCGCCTCGGCGCTGCCCGCCACCACCGTCGCCATCTCGACCACGTAGGGGGCCAGTTGCGGGAACACCGTCATTCCGCCGCGCACGTGCTTGAGCGTGTTCGTCAGCCCGGCGTGGCACTGGTGCAGCGGCGCGGTGCGCCCATAGTCCTGTGCGCTGACCAGCGGCCAGAAAAAGCTGATCATGGGCAGTGCGTCGCACACCCGCGCCATCATCGCCACGTCCTCCTTGCGCGACTCCCGCACCTGGCGCGTCTCCAGGTCAACCACGTGTACGCCGGTGCCGTCGGTCGCCAGGTAGGAGTTGTTCCCGTCCAGCAGCAGGTCGAAGCGCTCCTCCCGCCCTCCCAGGACAAAGGAGCGCGGCGCGGTGGACATTGCCTTTTGCACCAAATCCGGCGGGATGCGGACGATCTCTGTCTCCATATCCACCTTGGCGCCGTGATCGGCAAAGATCTCCAGCGCCTTGCGGGATGGAAAGTGCACGCCGACCTCGTCCAGCAGGCGCAGTGTGCCGCCCTTTAACGTTTCAAGCTCCGCCTGCGTCAGTACTTGGCCCTTGAAGGATGTGGGAAAAGGAATAATATCCGGGGTTTC
>JAOZPF010000083.1:0-10194 GCA_029932895.1 Anaerolineae bacterium
CCCTCGCTGGCAGTATAGCCAGCCAAGTCGGTGGCGATGCGCATGATTTGCTCCTGGAAAACCGTGATCCCAAATGTCTCGTCCAGGATAGGGGCCAGGGCGGGATGACGGTACTCAACTGCCTCTTCGCCGTGCATACGCCGGATGTAGTCGGGGATGTGTTCCATCGGCCCGGGGCGGTAGAGAGCAAGGACGGCGACGATGTGCTCGTAGCGGGAGGGTCGCATCTCCCGCAGCACGCGGCGGAAGCCCGCCCCTTCTACCTGGAACACCCCAGCCACGTTGCCGCTGGAGAGGAGGCGATAGATTTCGGGGTCGTCCAGGGGGATGGAACTCAGGTCCAGGTCGACGCCGTGGCGTTCCCGGATCAACTCGCACGCTCTCCGCATCACCGTCAACGTGCTCAGCCCCAGGAAATCGACCTTGAGCAGGCCGATATCGTCCAGGACCTCCATCGGCCACTGGGTGACGGCACCGATCAGTTCTCCAGCATCCTCCGCACCGTTGGTCTGTACGCTCTCCCCCTTGGTGGGCCGGTTCAGGGGACAGTATTGCACCAGGGGAGCGTCGGCGATGACGACGCCGGCGGCGTGGGTGGAGGTGTGGCGCGCGACCCCCTCCAACTGGACCGCCACGTCCAGCAGGTTGCGGACGTAGGGGGTAGTCTCATAGAGCTCGCGCAGCTCGGGCACCTGCTCCAGCGCCTGCGAGATCGAGACCGGCTTGCCGGGGATATTGGGGATGAACTTGGCGATGCGGTCGACCTCGGTGAGCGGGATGTCCATCACCCGCGCCACGTCCCGCACCGCTGCCCGCGCGCCCAAGGTGCCAAAGGTGATGATCTGGGCCACGTTCTCCTGCCCGTACTTGGCGACGGTGTAGGCGATCATCTCGCCCCGCTGGTCGTCGGGAAAGTCGAGGTCGATATCCGGCATCGTGACCCGGCCGGGGTTGAGAAAGCGCTCAAAGATGAGGCCGTTGGCTAGGGGGTCGACCATCGTGATGTTCAGGCTGTAGGCGACGATGGAGCCGGCGGCGGAGCCGCGAGCGTTGTACCAGATGGACCTCTCCCGCGCCGCCCGGCACAGGTCCCAGACGATGAGAAAGTAAGTGTCAAACCCCATTTGGTGGATGATGTTGAGCTCGTGTTCCAGACGGGCACGCACTTCACCGCTCTCGGCCAGGTCGCCGTACCGCCGTCGCAGTCCTTTCTCGCACAGGCTGCGCAGGGCGGACTGGGCCGTCTGTCCCTCCGGCAGCTCGAACACGGGGAGGTGATAGGTGCCGAAACCCATCTCTACGTTGCACATCTCGGCTATGCGGAGGGTATTGGTCACTGCCTCCGGTACCTCGGCGAACAGGGCAGCCATCTCCTCGGCGCTGCGCATATAGTACGTCTCCCCCTGGTAGCGTATGCGGTGGGGATCGCCGAGGCTCTTGCCCGTTCCAATCGCCAGGAGGACGTCGTGGACGCTGGCCTGCTCCGGCAGGGCGTAGTGAATGTCATTAGTCGCCACCAGTGGCAGGTCGAGCTGGCGGGCAATGCGGACCAGTTCGCGGTTGATGCCCTCTAGTTCGGGGATGCCGTGCTCCTGCAATTCGAGGAAAAAGCGGCCGGGGAAAACATCCCGATACCAGGCGGCGGCAGCGTAGGCATCATCCGGCCTGTCCTCCAGGATGAGGCGGGGGATCTCGCCGGAACCGCAGGCCGAGGTGACGATGAGACCATCGCTGTGCTGGGCCAACGTCTCCTTATCGATCCGTGGCTTGTAGTAAAAGCCCTCTAGCATAGCGAGGCTGGCTAGCTTGAGCAGGTTCTGGTAGCCGGCCTGGTCTTGGGCCAGGAGTACCAAGTGAAAGGGCTTCCGGTCCTCCACGGTGCTGCGGTCCGCCATACCACGGCGAGCCAGGTAGGCCTCTATGCCGATGATTGGCTTGATACCGACTTCTTGGGCGGCCTTGTAGAACTCGACAGCGCCGTAGAGGACCCCGTGGTCGGTGAGGGCCAGAGCGGGCATGCCCAGCTCGGCTGCCCGCTGAGTCAGTGCCCGGGGGCTGCTCAGCCCGTCCAGCAGGGAATAGAAGGTATGGCTGTGGAGATGCACGAATTCGGCCATCTAGGAGATTATACCACAAACAGAGAGGTGACCACAAATAAGCCGCCCTGTTTACCCACCCCGGAACCGGACCAAGTGGTGCGAGGTATCCCAAGCTGCGTTCTGTTTGACAACCCCCCGTGTGTATGGTAATATGGCTAACGAGTGGGGACCAGGCGGAGTTTCCAATCCGCCCCCCATTTTTTGACCCGCTTTCTCGTTTACCAATCGCAAGGAGAGCATTATGACCACAGAGATCGTTTCCCCGGCTGATGTGTCCAACGACAAAGTTCAGGAGATCTTTGACGCGGCGTTCATGGATACTGACCGTACCGACGACGGCGGAGTGCGCGTCACTGAAGGCGGTCTCAAGATCGTTGTCTCCGTAGACGAGTCCAAACAACTCGTCCGCTACCTGATGCTCTTTGGGTACAAGCGAGGGGCCAAGACACAGGACCAACTGGAGTTGGTCAACGAGCTGAACAAGAACATTGTCTTTTTGCGAGCCTGGACCTTTGGCAGCGGCATCGCTTTCGACTATGCACTGCCTTACGACAGCGGTCTTCTCCCCAAGCAGGCCATCAGCGCGTACCGTTGGCTGCGCAAGACCGTGCTGGGCGGGGTGCAGCAATACGACCATAAGAATATTGTTGCCTGAACTAGCGTCGTAGCCGACCTGCCGGAGAACAAGCAGAGAACCATGGGCTGTGGTGTAGCCATGGTTCTTTTGTGATGGTTGTATAGTGCCCGAATTGCCGGAAGTAGAGACCATCGCCCGCGATCTGCGAGCGACCGTGGGACGCCGGATCGTCCGCGCCACAGTACTGTGGGCGCGGACGATCGTTGCACCGGACCCAACGTCCTTCGCCCGAGAGCTGCAGGGGCTCCGCATCCTCACTGTGGGACGGCGGGGCAAGTGGTTGACGCTCTCGCTGGACGAGGGGTATACGCTGTTGATCCACCTGCGAATGAGTGGGCAGGTACGGCTCGAGCCAGAGGGTGCCGAGATCGACCGCCACGCGCGGGTGGCCCTGACCCTGGACGACGGACGGCGGATGACTCTGGTCGATCCGCGCAAGTTTGGCCGCATGGTGCTGACCGCCAACCCCATGGACGTGCTGGGCGACCTGGGGCCGGAGCCCCTGGGTGAGGAGCTGACGGCAGGACGGTTGGAGGATATGCTGTCCCGGCGGCGGGGACGGCTAAAGCCGCTTCTCCTGAACCAGCATTTTCTGGCTGGCTTGGGCAACATCTACACCGATGAATCGCTCTGGCGCGCGCGGCTTCACCCTCTACGCCTAGCCAACACACTGAGCAGGGAGGAAGCGGAGCGGCTGCACGGAGCGATCCGGGAGGTGCTGAGGGAAGCGATCACCCGGGAGGGGACGACGCTGGACGATG
Source organism: Anaerolineae bacterium (assembly GCA_029932895.1). GTDB lineage: Bacteria > Chloroflexota > Anaerolineae > B4-G1 > DUEL01 > JAOZPF01. The sequence continues at coordinate 3,498 of JAOZPF010000083.1, forward strand.
GCGGGTACACCGGAGCTGACGGCCGGCCGGGGCGCTTTGCCGGGCAACTGGCCGTCTACGGGCGAGCGGGGGAACCATGCCCTCGCTGCGGGACGACCATCGTGCGCATCGTCGTCGGCGGGCGCGGCACTCACTTTTGCCCCAGTTGTCAACAAGAATAGAGCCTCGACCGCTCACTCCACCGTGACCCGAGTCGCCTGGTCCAACGCCTCCGCCACCAGCCGTTCCATCTCTGTGCCGGACTCGATCTCCGCCACCTGGCGGAGCTGAGGGCGCGTGACCACGCGCCGCGGCATCAGGAACTGGCAGCAGTCGTCCCCCTCCATCATCGAGAGCTCAAAGGTGCCGATGCGCTGTGCGATCTCGACGATCTCTTGCTTGTCCATCCCCACCAGCGGGCGCAGGAGAGGCACCGTCGCCACCGCCTCTACCGCCGCCATCCCCTCCAGGGTCTGGGAGGCCACCTGCCCCAGCGACTCGCCGGTAAAGAGCGCCAGGCCGTCCTCGCGGCGGGTGATCGCTCCGGCTACGCGGACCATCAACCGCCGATAGAGGATCACCCGGTAAGCTTCGGGGATGTGGACGGTGATCTCGCGCTGCTGGCGACCAATGGGGACGACGTAGAAAAAGGGCTCCATTCCATAAACCGTCATCGCGCGCACGATCTCCCGCGCCCGCGCCTCGGCCCCCATCCAGTTACCAAAGGGACGGCTATGGAAGTGGATGGGGATGACCCGGCAGCCTCGCTTGAGAGCCATATAGCCGGCGACCGGGGAGTCGATCCCGCCAGAAAGCATCAGTCCCACCCGCCCGCTCGCTCCCACCGGCAGCCCTCCGGGGCCGGGCAGCCGACCAAAGGAGAGAATGATTCGGCCGCGGAGTACCTCTACCCCGATCACCAACTCTGCTCCTTTGAGCCGCACGGGCCAGCCGGTTCGCTCCTGAACCGCCGCGCCCAGCACGCGCTCGATCTCGGGCGAGATGAGGGGAAAAGACTTGTCGTCGCGGGTGGCGCGGATGCGGAAGGATTCGACCGGAGCGGTGGGCAAAAGCTCCAAGAGGGTGCTGCGAGCGGAATCGATATTTGGGGCAGCAAGGTAAGCCAGGCTAAAGTGGGCGATGCCAAAGACTGTGTTCAGCGCCTCTTTCCAGCCCGGTTGGTCGAGAGGCCGGTCCAGGCGAACCAGCATCCGCCCCGATAGCCGCTCGACTTGCTCCAGCCCCAGGCCGTCAAGCCGCCGCGCGATATTGCGCGCCAGGGTGCGCTCGAAGAAAGGGCGGTTGTGCCCCTTGAGGCCGATCTCGGCGTAATGAACGACGGCGTAACGGCTTTTCTCTCCCATACCCCTCCCAATGAGATGTATGGTACCGCGGGTCTTGGTTCCTGTCAACAACCCGTCTGCGACGGATGCGGTTCTGTTGGGGAATGGAGCGAGGTCCGAACTGTTGTCCCAAGCTCGGGCCCTCGCCATCCCCCTTGACTTTGAGAACATTTGTTCGTATAATAAGGTTAAGGAGGAAGGATGGGGCCGCTGGAGAAGCTACGATTGCTAGGGCCTGCCACCCGTTACGAGCCGGCCGAGGAGATGAGAGGCGCAGACCGCTCGGGACCGTCCGGTGGAGACGACGATCTTGGCGGCTGCATCTACCACGCCGCGATGCCGAACGGGCGTCGCATCGCGTTGCTCAAGACCCTCCTCACCTCCGCCTGCGAGCGGGACTGCGCCTACTGCCCTTTCCGGGCAGGCCGGGATTTCCGTCGCGCCACCTTTACCCCTGACGAGCTCGCTCGCCTCTTTCTCCGCCTCCAGCGGAGGGGAATCGCCGCGGGCATCTTTATCAGTTCCGGCCTCGCTGGGGGCGGCCCGCGCACGCAGGACCGGCTCATAGCCACGGCGGAACTACTCCGCCGCGGTGGATTCCGCGGCTACATCCACCTCAAGATAATGCCCGGCGCGGAGCGGGACCAGGTGGCAGCGGCGATGAGGCTGGCCGACCGGGTGTCGGTCAACCTGGAGGCCCCAAACGAGCGCCGGCTGGCCTCGCTGGCTCCCCGCAAATCGTTCACCGACGAACTGCTGCAGCGGCTGCGCTGGATCGCTGAGCTGCGCCGGAGCATGGTCGGTCACCGTCCCAGTGCCACCACCCAGTTCGTGGTCGGCGCGGCAGGCGAGAGCGATCTGGAACTCTTGGCCACGACGGCATTCCTATACCATAACCTGGGGTTGGCCCGCGCCTACTTTAGCAGCTTCCGCCCCGTCAGCGACACGCCGCTGGAGGACCAGCCACCCGCTCCGCCGCTGCGGGAGCGCCGGCTCTACCAGGCCTCCTTCCTCCTGCGGGACTATGGCTTTGATGTGGAGGAGCTGCCCTTTGACGCCGACGAGAACCTTCCCCTGGAGAGCGACCCCAAGCTGGCCTGGGCCCAGCGCCATCTGTCGCCAGCCCCGGTGGAGGTCAACCGGGCGGATAGGGAGATGCTCCTGCGGGTGCCGGGCATCGGGCCGCAGGGGGCGCAGCGGCTGCTGGCAGCCCGTCGCCGGGGGCTGCTGCGCGACCTGAGTGCGTTGCGTCGCCTGGGGATCGCCGCCGACCGGGCCGCCCCCTTTGTACTGCTGGACGGTCGCCGCCCGCCCCGCCAACTGACTCTGTGGCCAGCGGATGCCACCCCCGCTTGACACTCACCCCAATACGGGCTAGAATCTCCTCACCGGCCGCAAATCCGAGGGAGGAGGGGAGACATGCCAACGGTAACACTGCCAAATCGCGGGACGGTCGCCTATCGCTGGACCGGCGACGGACCAGAGACAGTTGTTCTGGTCAATGGCTCCGTTTTCAACTACCACCAGTGGGACCGGCAGGTGCTGCCCATACTGCGACGCGGGTTGGGCCATGTCTGCCGTTTCCTCCAGTACGACTATGTAGGTATCGGGGGCTCGTCGGCCAAGACAGAGCCGATCCGCATGCTCGATCTGGCTGACGAACTGCGCGACCTACTCGACAGACTCTTGGTGCGGCGGGTGCATCTGCTGGGGATCAGCCAGGGGAGCCTGGTGAGTCAGGCGTTCCTCATCCGTCACCAGGGCCGGGCCAAGAGCTTTTGTGGCCTGGGCAATCCCAACCTCCTCTCCACGGGCCTGGAATCCACTTTGGCTGACTTTCGCGAGCGCTTGGAGGCGCTGGAGAAGCTAAAGCCTCTTTGGCCGCAGCGAATCGACCGACACAACGTCGCCCAGGTCCTGCGGATTTATTCACCCGCGATGCTGGGCAAGCGATACGAGGAGCTTTCCCCGCTGGACCGGATACGGTTCTCGCTATTACAACGCATCCTCTACCCCGCCCTAAAGGGGACGTTCATCCAGACGATGGTTGACCTCTTCCGCTACTATGTAGAAGGCGCAGCCCAGGAGGCCCCAGCCTTTGCCACGGGGTTGCCCCAGGTGAAGGGAGTCCCCATCCTCCTGCTCAACGGCACCGCCGACACCACCACCCCGCTCCAGATGTCCCGCGAGCTGGCGGAACTGCTGCCAGAGGCCGAGTTGGTCGAGTTCGAAGGTGTGACCCATATGGGGCCGATGCTCGTAAAGAGAGAGGCCCGCCTGGTCCTGAGGCGGTACGTGGCGTTCATACGCCAGGTGGTTGGCTAGGCGCGACCACCCAGGAGGTAGCTGCCATGCTGAGAACCCGCATCACCGAGTTGCTGGGTATCGAGCACCCCATCGTCGGTGGCTGCATGATGCACATCTCCGGGCCAGAGTTTGTAGCTGCGATCTCCAACGCCGGCGCATTGGGGATGATGGCCTCGGCCATGTTCACCACTCAGGACACATTCCGCCGCGCCGTCCGCCGGGCCAAAGAACTGACCGACCAACCGTTTGGCGTCAACCTGAGCCTCTTTCCGGCGTTGCGGCCCATCGACAACCGCCTCTACGTCGAGGTGATCCTGGAGGAGGGGGTGAAGGTGGTCGAGACCAGCGGTCACCGCCCGCCGCAGGAGTTGCTGGCGCAGTTAAAGGCTAGCGGCATCAAGACGATGCATAAATGCGTCAGCGTGCGCCACGCCGTCAGCGCCCAAAAGGCCGGCGTAGACGCAGTGACAATGTTCGGCAGCGAGGGTGGCGGTCACATCGGCGAGCTAGGGCTGACGACGATGGTCCTGGTTCCCCGCGCCACCGACCTGCTGAGCATCCCCGTGCTGGCGGCGGGCGGCATCTTTGACGGCCGGGGGCTGCTGGCGGCGTTGGCCCTGGGCGCTGCGGGGGTCACCATTGGCACGCGGCTGCTGCTCACCGCAGAGTGCCCCATCCACCGCAACCTCAAGGAAGCGCTGGCCGCCGCCGCAGAGACAGACACCCTGCCGATCCTCGGCTCCCTGCACAACACCCTCCGCGCCTGGAAGAACCCGGCCGCCCTCAAGGTGGCCGAACTGGAGGCGCGTCGGGCCGAATTGGCCGAGATTCTGACCGTCGTTGCCGGCGACCGCACCAGGCGGATGCTCGACGAGGGAGACATAGACAGCGGCGTAATCGCCTGCAGCCAATCGGTCGGCGGAATCCACGAGATCAAGCCGGTGGCGGAGGTGATCGCAGAGATGGTGTGGGAGGCAGAAAAGCTCGCTGGCGAGCTGGCGGCGAGAAGCGCATAGCCAGTGCTGACAAAAAAGGCCCGGGTTATAACCCCGGGCCTTTGTGCGCTTTGCCTTCTACCACTCGCCCCCGTTCTCCAAGTAGCTGTTGATATCGGCTGCGGCCCGCTTACCAGCACCCATCGCGCTGACCACAGTCGCCGCGCCAGTGACCACGTCGCCGCCAGCCCAAACCCGCTCCATCGTCGTCCGCCCCGTCACCCTGTCCTTCGCCACCACCGTCCCCCGCTTGCTCCGCTCCAGCTCCTCGGCGTCGATAAAGACCAGGGGATTGGGGCTGGTGCCCAGGGCCATGATGACCGTGTCCACATCCATCTCGAATTCGGAGCCAGGAATGGGGATTGGCCGCCGCCGGCCCGACTCGTCCGGCTCGCCCAACTCCATCCGTATGCAGCGCATGCCGCACACATTCCCCTTCTCGTCCCCCATAATCTCGACCGGGTTGGTGAGAAAGTCAAAGATGACTCCCTCCTCCTGGGCGTGGTGGACCTCCTCAGCCCGGGCCGGGACCTCGGCGGCAGAGCGACGGTAGACAATGTGGACCTCGCCAGGTTCCTCACCGGTCTCCTGGGCATGGAGCTTTTGCAGGCGCAGGCTACAGCGTGCCGAGTCCATCGCCACATTCCCGGCACCGACCACCGCCACCATCTTGCCCACCTTGACCGGCGTGTCATAGTCGGGGAAGAGGTACCCCTTCATCAAATTGACGCGGGTGAGGAACTCGTTGGCCGACATGACGCCACTGTAATTGATGCCGGGAATGCGCAGGAACGAGGGCAGCCCAGCGCCACTGCCGACAAAGACAGCATCATACTCCTCCAGCAACTCTTTCAGCGTCAGCGTGCGCCCGATGATGTGGTCGGTGCGGATCTCGATACCCAGACATTCCATCGCGTACTCGATCTCGCCGCGGACGACGCCCTTGGGCAAGCGGAACTCGGGGATGCCATAGATCAGTACGCCGCCCGGGGTGTGCAGTGATTCATAGATCACGGCCTTGTGACCTGCCCGCCCCACGTCCACAGCGCAGGTCAGCCCGGCCGGGCCGGAACCGACGATAGCGACCTTCTTGCCAGTGAGAGGGGCCGGCTCCAGCGGGCAGGTCCGCCCTTTCAGTTCATAGTCACCGACGAACCGTTCCAGCCGCCCAATAGCGACCGGTCGGCCCTTTTTGCCCAGCACACACTGCGCCTCACACTGAGTTTCCTGGGGGCAGACCCGGCCGCAGATGGCGGGGAGACCGTTCTTGACCTTCATCAGCCGCACCGCGTCGGCCATCCTCTCCTCGCGCAGTGCTTTGATGAACTGGGGAATGAGCACTCCCACGGGACATCCCTCGATACAGTGGGGCCTTTCACACTGAAGGCAACGGCTGGCCTCTTGGATGGCCAACTGTTTGGTAAAACCAAGCGCGACCTCGTCAAAGTTCCTCCCGCGCTCCATCGGGTCCTGCGTGGGCATTTCCTGGCGCGGAATCTGCAGCCGCTCAAGCTGTGTCAACTCGCTCATCTTAGCCCTCCCCAGCCAGCGTGCCTTCGAGGCGGCACTTGTGCTCCCACCGTTCCACAGCCAACCGTTCCTCCTCCTTGTAGAACTGCTGGCGGGATAGCAGGTTGTTCCAGTCCACCTGGTGACCGTCGAACTCGGGCCCATCTACGCAGACGAACTTGGCTCCCCCAGTCAGCAACACCCGGCAACCACCGCACATGCCCGTGCCGTCGATCATGATCGTGTTCAGGCTGACGATGGTCGGCACCTCGAACGGTTTGGTGGTCAGAGAGACAAACTTCATCATAATAGCCGGGCCGATGGCCCAGATACGGGCGATCTGCCCGGGGCGCTCTTCCAACAACTCCTTGAGCGGCTCGGTCACCAGGGCCTTGCGGGCGTAGGAGCCGTCGTCGGTGCAGACGATGAGCTCATCGGAAAAGGCCCTGACCCTGTCCTCCCAAAAGAGCAGGTCCTTGTTGCGGGCACCGATGATCGAGATAACGTGATTGCCCGCCTCTTTGAGCGAGCGGACGATGGGAAAGATGGGGGCGATACCAACCT
>JAOZPF010000083.1:10204-10456 GCA_029932895.1 Anaerolineae bacterium
TGTGTGTGGGGTGGCCAAACGGGCCAGCGACGGTGGCGAGTTGTTCGCCTGCCTCCATCGCGCCCATCTGCATCGTCGATTTGCCCACCTCCTGGAAGATAAGGGTGATGGTGCCCGCCTCCCGGTCGTAATCGGCGATGGTGAGGGGAATCCGCTCGCCGTGTTCGTCGGTGCGGATGATGACGAATTGTCCCGCCCGGGCTTTCCGTGCCACCTGGGGGGCCTCAACCACCATCAGCTTGGTGACGTCGT
>JAOZPF010000084.1 GCA_029932895.1 Anaerolineae bacterium
ACCTGCAAACGCTCATTACCCTGACCAAGATTGTCTTTACAATCCGGACTGTAGGGTACTCCTGGACTCTTCAACCCGGCTAAAGCCTATATTCCAGACGTCGCGCTCCAAGCGCGACCTCCAAGCTACGAACTCGACGTCTCCCCATTTCCCCGTCTCCCCTGCCGGGCAACCCGCCTCAAAGTGAAATACACCCCACGGCCGCAACCCACCCTTCGCAATTCGCTCAGTTGCACTCCTCCCTGCCAGAGGTATAATCAAAGATGGAGGTACGGAATGTTGGTGCGCGACCGTATGACCCCAAACCCAATCACCCTCCGGACTAACAGCGACCCCCTGGCGGGGGTGGCGATCTGCAAGAGCGGCGGGTTCTGCCGCTTCCCGGTGGTGGACGAGGAGGGACGATTGGTGGGGATCGTCACGGAGAACGACCTCAAGCTCTTTCTCTCCACCGCCCCCTCTCCCGGCGTGATCAAGCGCCAGCACCGCGTGGAGCAGGTGATGCACTCGCCGGTAGTCAGCGTGCCGCCCGATTACCCCCTGGAGGAAGCCGCTCGCCTGATGATCGAGCACGACATCGGCGGACTGCCAGTCGTAGAGCAGGAGGAACGACTGGTAGGCATCATCACCCGCTCCGACATCTTTGCCCAATTCGTCGAGGCCCTGGGGGCCAACACGCACTCCCTGCGGATCGTCGTCCAAGTGCCGAACCGACCGGGCGAGCTATCCAAACTGGCAGGGCGGATCGCCCAACATGGAGGTAACATCGCCTCGGTCGTCTCCCACTCTGCCCAAAAGCCGGAATATATACGCCTGACGATGCGGGTGGAGGGTGTGGAACGGGGGGAGCTCCTAGAGGCCATCGGCGCCGACCCGGCGGTGGATGTGCTGCACGTGTGGGAACGCGAATTGCGGGCGGAGGGCGACGACCGGTGAGAAGGATAAACGGTGAGTGGGCCTGGCCCCTGGTGGCTTTGACACTGACCGGCTTGCTCCTGGCAGCGTGCGGTGCTGGCGGCGGGGGGAACGGACGCCCTGCCGGCAACGCCGTCCCGCCCTCTGAGGACCTGCCGCTCGTTGAGACAACGCCCCCTCCACAGCGACTGCTGATTCCCGGCGAGACGACGGAGGGAGAACTGGAGGCGGGGGGGACCGAGCGCTGGGTCTTTGCCACAGTGGGCGGACGGCTGGTGACCGTGGAGGTCTGGTTCCGGCCGGCGACCGCCTCGGGACCAGAGGCCGAGGTCGTAGCGACACTGATCGGCCCCGACACGGCCGAGTTGGTGCAAGCGGCGGGAACCGTCACGCTGCCGCCGTACATTGTGGAGCAGGAGCTGGGCCAGACCGGTTCCTACCTCCTCCAGTTGGAGGCCCGCTCCGGCACGCCGGGCCGGTACACACTCCTGGTGACCCTCTCAGACGAGCGGCTGCTGACCCGCCCCGAGGTCTACACTGGGACGCTCTCACTGGAGGAAACGCCTGCCAGTGCCTTTGATGGGGCCGATAGTGGGTGGGGGTTCATCTGGCCTAGCCCACGTCGGGCCATCTCCGGCTGGTACTTCCACGACCCAGCCAACCCGGGCCACAACGGGCTTGATATCGCCGCGGCGTTGTACGACCCAATCATCGCCGCAGCCGCCGGCACTGTCTCCTTTGCCGGCCCCTCAGGGGGATACGGCAACCTGGTGCTCATCGACCACGCCGATGGCTGGCAGACCTGGTACGCGCACCTCTCCTACATCTCGGTGATGGTGGGAGACCAGGTGGCGCAGGGAGAGACAATCGGCGCGGCTGGCAGCACCGGTCATTCCACCGGCCCGCACCTTCACTTTGAGCTGCGCCACCTGGGCGTGCCTGTCGATCCGTTGGTCTATCTGCGCTGACCTCCGAGGGCGTCCAGCAAACCCGCGAACAGACCGAGGCTATTTATGGAGACAAAGAACCCTTCTCCCCCACCGGACGCAAAAGAGATTCTAGCGGAGGCGGAGCGACGTGTGGAACAACACCGGGCCGCACGGGCGGAGGAGCGCAGCGGGGAATTATCCCCCACAGAGCAGCGCCTGCTTCTCACCGCCGACCGTATCATTTTCTGGTTGGGACGCCATTGGCTGGCTATCGCCAATCTGGCTGCTTTCCTCTACGTTGGCCTGCCCGTCCTGGCCCCGGTGTTGATGCACCTGGGGATAGAGGGGCCAGCCCGCTCGATCTATGCCCTCTACGTCCCCCTCTGCCACCAGTTGCCTTTCCGTTCTTTCTTCCTCTTTGGCCCCAAGCTGTCCTACTCGATGGAGGAGTTGAGCCGCCTAGTCGGCCCCGAGGCACTCGTCCCGCACGGGTACATCGGCGACCCCACCCTGGGATTCAAGATCGCTTTCTGCCAACGGGATACCGCCATCTATGGCTCGATCCTGCTCTTTGGGCTGATCTATGCGCTCATCAGACACCGGCTGCACGTGCGCCCCATCCCGTTCTGGTCCTACATTGCCTTTGGCATCCTTCCCATCGGCCTGGACGGAGGGATTCAGATTCTATCCTACATCCTGATGCAATGGGCCCCCTCCCTCCACATTCCGCCCCTGGAGAGCACACCGCTGCGGCGGGTGGTCACCGGCTCCCTCTTTGGCCTGATGACGGCCTGGCTCTCCTATCCCATTCTCCAAGAAGCGATCTCTGAGATTCTGGACACGCTGGAGAAAAGGTTCGGGTGGAAGCGGTAAACAGAGCCGACCGGTCTATGCGCAGAGGAGAGTGGATCGCGCTTGCTGCCATCCTGCTCCTGGCGACCCTGCTGCGGCTCTACCGGCTTGACGCCATTCCCCCGGGCCTCACCCACGACGAAGCCGACACGGGCTACTTTGCCGCGGCGGTCTACCGTGGCGCGCCTTCCTCGGTCGAGGGGCCTTACGGCTACATCAACGAACACTTTACCTGGTATTCGGGGGCCTTGTTCATGTCCCTTTTTGGCCCCACCGACCTGGCGCTACGACTCCACTCGGCCTTTTTCGGCCTGCTGGTGGTGCTGTTCACCTACCTATGGGCGCGGCGCGCCTTTGGCGCAGCGGTGGGCCTAGGCGGTGCGGCTATGGTGGCGCTCTCCTTCTGGACCGTGATGGACAGCCGCTTCGCCCTCAACTCGGAACCGGCCCCGGCTCTCTTTACCGGCGCGGTCTATTTCCTCTGGCTGGGGCTGGAGAGAGGCGGGCGGCGTTGGTGGGCCTGGGCGCTTTTTGCCCTCTTCCTGACCGGCTCTCTCTATGCCTACGAGGCAGCGCGAGCGGCAGCGGCGGCACTCGTCCTGTTGTTCCTCTACCTGGCCCTCTTCCACCGCGCCTGGTTCCGCCGCCACGAGGTCTGGTTCGCCGCTGCGCTGCTGGCAACGGGGCTACTAGCAGCCCCGCACCTGCTCGACCCCGCCGCCTGGGGCCGCTCCTCCACGCTCTCGGTGCCACTAGCGGCGGCCCTCCACGGTGACCTGCAACCGTTGCTGACCAACGCTATCAGCGCGCTGGGCACGCTGAGCTTCCACGGCGACAGTTTTGTCACCTACAACTTGCCGGGTCGGCCCATCCTCGACCCGGTAGCCAGCCTCTTTTTCTACATCGCTGTTCTCCTCTGCCTCTGGCGCTGGCGGCGGCCCGCCTGCGCTTTTATCCTTCTCTGGGTGGCGATGGGAATGCTCCCCTCACTCGTCGTGGGGGAGTGGACCAGCACGCTGCACAGCAAGGCTGCCGAAGCCCCTATCCTGACCCTGCCGGCCCTGGGGGCAGTAGAGGCCGGCCGTATGGTGGCACGCCGCTGGGGGCCGCGTTGGGGACGAGTTTGGGCCGCCGCCGGCGTCGCCTGGCTGGTCGTCATCGGCGTCTCCACTGCCACCGACTACTTTGTCCGTTGGGGCCAGTCCCCCCAAACCCGCGCCGCCTATTTTCACAATTTGGCCGCCATCACCGCCTTTCTCGACGAGGGCGAGTACAGCGGCACCGTCGCCCTCTCCTCACCCTTCCCCGACTTGCCCCTCGACCCCCTTGTCGCCGACCTGCGGCTGCAGCGGAACGACCTGACCTTGCGCTGGTTCGACGGTCGGCGGGCACTCCTGCTGCCAGATGCAGAACGCGCCCTCCTCGTCCTGCCGTCCAGCACCCCGCTGGACCCCCTCCTCGCCAGTTGGGTGGACCTCGGATCGGCCACGCGGGTCGTAGTTCACCCGGAGGACGTGGACCCCTACTTCGACTTGCTCGTCTGGGAGCCTGGAGAGAGCTGGGAGGCAGCCACGGCCGCCCTTGACGGAGGGGAGATCACGGCGGAACGTCCACCGAGCCTGCCGGCCGATTTCGGCGGCGGGGTGGAACTGGTGGGCTACGGCGTGACCCCCACCGTCGCCATCCCCGGCGGGACGACGGCCCTGGTCACCGCCTGGCGGGTCCGCGACCCCGCCGCCCTCGGCCCGCCTCCCCCCCATGACTATGGCATCGGCGCGGCTATCTTTGCTCACCTATTGAACCCCCAAGGAGAGGTGGTGGCGCAGGAGGACAGACTGGACGTCCCAGCCTGGAACTGGCAGCCGGGCGACCGCTTTCTCCAGATACATCGGTTCACCCTTCCCCCCGATCTTCCGCCGGGGCGGTATGAGCTAGAGATCGGGCTCTACACCCGGCACGACCTGCGGCGGCTGGAGGTGCGAGTCGGCGATGAACCGGTTGGGGACCGGCTGCTGCTGCCGCCGCTGGAGGTGATAGGGCGGTGACCAAGAGCGGATCGGCTGTCGCCCGTTGGTCGTCGATCCTCCTCGTCATCCTCCTGGCCTGGGGGCTGCGCTTGGCCTGGCTGGCCCAGGTTCCCCCCGGTTGGCGCGACGACGAGTTGATCAACATATACACCCTCTCCAGCGAACCCCTGGCGGGTCATTTCCCCCTCTACTTTACCGCTGCCTCCGGTCACGAGCCTCTTTACCACTACCTGCACGCCGGTCTGCTGGCTCTGCTGGGCCACAACGCGCTGAGCGGCCATCTGCTATCGATTATCTTGGGCACCCTGACCATCCCGTTGGTTTACGCACTGGCCCGCCGCCTCTTTGGCTGGAAAGTCGCGACGCTGGGGGCCCTTTCCCTGGCGCTCTCCTTCTGGTCCCTGATGTACAGCCGTATCGGCCTCCGCCACATCAGCCTGCTCCCCTTTGCCCTGACTGTCTTTTACCTGATGTACCGTCCGCTCATCGCTCCCCCCCGCCCTACCCTACGTTGGGCGCTGCCCCTCGGCTTGCTCCTGGGTGCGAGCCTGTACACCTACACCGCCGCCCGTCTGCTTCCACCGCTCCTGGTCGTTTTTGGCCTCTACCTGGCCCTCTTTCACCGCCCGCGCTTCCGCCGTGTCGGGGTCGGCTACGCAATGGCATTGGCCGTTGCCATGCTCCTAGTCACTCCCCTCGCCGTGGCAATCGTGCGGGGGCACAGCGCGGCGGCGGCGGCTGGTGTTGGCGCTGACGCCCGCCTGGTGGAACTGGCCCAACCGATCCGTGAGCTGGCGGCTGGCAATCCGCGCCCTCTGCTGGAGAACGTCTGGACCACCCTGGGCATGTTCCACGTCACTGGCGACCCCGAGTGGCTCTACAACATCTCCGGCCGGCCCGTCCTGAACCTCCTGGGCGGTGCGCTTTTCTGGTTGGGAGCGCTGGCCTGTCTCCTCCGCTACCGCCGCCCGCGCCGCTTTCTTCTCCTCCTCTGGCTGGGGTTCGGCCTGCTGCCCACGATGCTCAGCATCCCCGCTGCCAGCCTCAGTCATTCCATCCTGGTCCAGCCGCTGGCCTCCCTCCTGCCACTCCTGACCATCACCTGGGCCTACCGCTCCCTCTCCGCCCGCCTCCGGTCACACCGCTGGGCATCCGCCGCCCGCCCGCTCCTCCTGGCCTTGTTGACGCTCTTTCTCGCGACCACCTGCTCCCGCGACCTGGGGGACTATTTCCGTCATTGGCCGCAGCACGGGCTGGTCCGTTTCCTCTACCGCGCCGATTACCGGGAGGCCGCTCGCTACTTGGATGGTCAGGCCGGGAGCGCCGACTGGGCCGTGGGCAGTCTCTTGATGGGGCCGTGGGATCGGCTGGCGTTGCAAGTCGATACCGGGCGGGACGATCTAAGCATGCGGCTCTTTGACCCCCAGCGGGCCCTGGTGATCGCGGCCTCCAGTTCGCCGGCGGTGCTGCTCACCTCCTACCCGGAGCCATCGCCACTCATCGCCCGGCTTCTGCAGGAAAATGGCCGCCCGTTGCCCGGCGTACCGTCCCCTCTGACTGGCTATGCCATGCGCCCGGCGGAGTTTCCCGCCGCAGCGGAGCCGCTGGCCCGCTTTGGTGATGGCCTGGAGCTGGTGAGCGCCGAGTGGGATATAATACCCGCGCCGGACCGGGAAGGACGGCTGGTGACGACCTGGCGGGTCGCCGGACCGCTCCACCTGCCGCCGCTGCCGGTGGTCGCCAACCCGCCACCGCCGGGCGTCTACGCCGGGCCCCGCCTCTCGGTCTTTGCCCACCTTTTGGCTGCCGACTCCACACTGCTGGCAGGCGATGATGGACTGTGGGTCGACCCACTGACCCTTGAACCTGGCGACTGCTTTATCCAGATTCACCGTTTCGCGCTTGGTGCAGACGCGCCGCCGCAGCCATACACGCTGGAACTGGGCCTTTACGACCCGCTGGACGGCGCCCGCTGGGACGTACTGGACGGCGCAGGCCAGCCCATCTCCGACCACGTCCTGCTCCCGGTCGCCACCAGCGAGCCAGATGATTGACAGTGACCCTATTCGATGGTACAATCTCCCCGCTCTCTTGCCGGTCCTGCTGTTTGCAGTCATGCCGGGCGCAGGGCCGTCCATTGTGAAACAGGTAAGCGTGGAGGTTCCCGATGCGTAGTGACAACAAAGAATATTCTCTACCCTGGCGACGGCTGGCCCTCGTCGCCGCGATGACGGGATTTGTGATCCTGGGGCTCTTGCTGCTCCCCTCGCTGGCTGAGCCGCAGCAGTTCACAGACGGCTGGCAGCCCCTCTTTAGCGATCATTTCGAGGCTGATTTCCCCGGCCCCTGGATCGTGACCGACACCAGCACCCTCGACGGAGGCGAGTACCTCTGGGGAGCCGAGAGCATCACTTACACCAGTCCCCTCTCCGGCGTCTGGGCCGTGGGGGGCGGGGCTCAGGGGAGTTTGCTGGACCCCAGCACCGACACCTACACCAACAACGTCAGCTCCTGGCTCGTCTATGGCCCGCTCGACCTGAGCGACGTGTGGAACGCGCGCGTCGAGTTCAATTGGTGGCTGGATACAGCCCCAGGGGACTGGCTGCAATGGTGCATCGTGACGGACCCGGATAACCTGGAGCAAGAGTGCCAGGGCACATCCGTCTCCGGGCGGATCGGGACCTGGGTTGGGGGGATGATCTCGCTCAAGCAATATGCCCGCAGCAGCACTCCTCTCTGGGTGGTGTTCCACTTTGCAAGCGATGATGACGGCGACGTGGGGCGAGGGGCCTTTTTGGACGATGTCGTGGTAGAGGGCGATTATGGCTACCACTTTGCGTTGCCATTGATACGCTGGGATGCCACACCGACGCCCACGCCAACACCCACGCCAGCTTACTATTACGACAATTTCGACGACGACAGCAGCGGCTGGCCGGACGATAGAGGCCCGATTTATTGGGACGACGGCGTGCATCAGGGCATCTCGGGCTATTGGTACCGTGGGTACCGTAGCGGTCAGTACCGCATCTATGTCGAGGATGCCGAGTGCTATACCTGCGACCGGTTCAAGCAGCCGGACGCCCTGGCCCCCTACGTGGTGCCGACGAACCAGTACTGCGTCGAGGCCAGCCTCAAGTTCGTCGAAGGCCCATACTGGGCTAATATGGGCCTGGTCTTTGGCGCTAATTCGAGCAATTCCAAGCTCTATATCCTTTGCCTGAGCCGGGATACTGACCCTGATAGGCTGGGCTGGTTCATCGTCCGCCAAGACAACTACGAGATCCCGTTCGATGGCTGTCACGCCGCCGAGTACGGGATCTCGGGCGAGAATCGAGCAGGGACCCACCGCTATGACTGGAACGATCTGCAGGTCAGTGTAAGCGGCAACAACATCGACGTCTTTATCGGCGGATATTACAAGGGCTCGTTTACCATGGATGGGCTGGTAGGTACGAACCGCGTCGGCCTGATAGGCGGCAGCGCCGAGATCCTCCCCGTGGATGTCCGCGCCAGGTACTTTAGGGTCATACCGAATGCTGCCTGCACGCCCTAGCGTGTGGCCATCGCATTCTATCTGGTATGGGAGTGTGGGCGGGGATGCTTGTTCCTGAGCGTCCCCGCCCTCTTGCTGACCGCTTTATGGGCCGGTTGCGAGACATCAAGCTGGAATGGGTCCTGCTGGTGGCGACCCTGCTCCTGGCCGCCTGGCTGCGCTTCAACGGGTTGGACCAGGTCGAGTTTCGCTGGGACCAAGCCGAGATCTCCAAATGGGCGCTGAATATGGCGACGCAGCGCCGGGTCACCTGGATTGGAACCTGGTCCTCCACCCGGTTGGACACGTTTCCCGTCGCCATCTGGCTGTTTGCGATTCCCTACGCCCTCTCGCCCAACCCCATCCTGGCCTCCGGTTTCGTCGCTGCCCTCAACCTGGCTGCCATAGTCGCCTGCTATTTCCTGGCGCGGCGCTGGTTTGGCCGCACGGCGGCGCTGGTGGCAACGCTTCTGTTCGCCGTCGCGCCGTGGGCTGTGATCTACTCCCGCAAGGTCTGGCACACGGTCCTTTTTCCCCCCTTTGTGTTGCTCTATGTGGCGACCGGCTGGGCGGCCTTTGTGCGCGGCCGCCGCTGGGCATTGCTGGCCCACACTCTGGCGCTGGCGACGCTGGTCCAGATTCATTTTTCCGCCCTACCCCTCGTCCCACTGACAGTGCTGTGGGCGCTGCTCTTCTGCCGCCGCCTCGACTGGCGGGTGGTGACCGTCAGCGCGCTGCTGGCCGCCATCACGTTCGTTCCCTACTTTGCCATCGACGCTCAAAACGACTGGCGCAACGTGCGCCTCTTTGCGGAGCTGATGGCCGTGCCCTCGCTGGTGAACGGCGACGCGGCCCGCGCCGCGTGGGAGCTTGCCAGTGGTTCGAACTTGCGTTTGCTGACCGGGCCGGAGCGGTACGCTGACTTTGTGGCGGGGACGATCAACCCCCGCTGGCTGTTCGTAGCTGGCGGCGGGCTGGCGCTCGGCGGCTCCCTGCTCGCTCTCTGGCGCATCGCCCGCCGCGCCCGCCGGGGGATCGACGACGAGACAGCAGCAGCCCTGATGGCCCTCACCTGGCTGGCGGTGCCGATACTTTTTTTCACCCGCCACAACGTCGAGGTGGCCTCCCACTACCTGACCATCACCCTGCCCGCACCCTTCATCCTCGCCGGGTGGGTGGTCGCTCAAGCCGGCGGGCTGAGGCGGGGGGGGCGGTTTGCTCAGGCCGCATTGCTCGCCCTGGCGTTGCTCCTCGCCGGCGCGCAGGGGTACGAGACCGCCGCGCTGTTGCGCTTTGTGGCGACCCACGACGTGCCGGGGTACGGGACGCCCATCCACTATGAACTTGGGGCCGCCCAGACAGTCGCCCGGTTGGAGGAGGAGGCCGGGGCAACGGAGACGATCCTGCTCTCGGAGGGTGATGAGCCACGGATGTACGAGATGCCAGCCGTGGCCGACGTGCTGCTGTGGGGCCAGCCTCACCGCGCGGTGGACGTGCAGACGGCGCTGCTCTTTCCGGCCCACCCCGCCGTCTACTGGGTGACCCGCGACACGACGCCAGGCGAGGTGTTGCTGGCCTCTCTCGTGCCCGAGGTCATCGAGGCGCGCATCCCGCTGCGCGAGGGCGCACACTCCTTCCGCTTTTACCGCTGGCCCGGCGGCGAGCCGAACCTGGACGGTATGCAACCCCCGCCGCAGGGACAGCTCACCTGGGCCAACGGCGTGCAGTTGGTGGGCTACCGGCTGGAGGGCGACCTCCAGCCAGGGTCCAGCGTCCACTGGACTCTGGTGTGGCGGCCCACGAATATGCCTACCGAAGATGTGAACTATCACTGGTTCAACCACCTGCTCGACAGGGAGGGCCAAATGGTGGGGCAGAGCGACGGACCGAGTCTCTTGCCCGCCAACTGGCGGGCCGGCGACACGGTCGTCAACTGGTTCTACTTTGAGGTCCCCCCCGACGCGCCGCCCGGCGGCTATATTATGCGCGTGGGGATGTACACCTACCCTGCCATCGAGAACGTCCCGCTGCAAGACGGTAACGGGGAATGGGCCGAGATTGAGTTGCCATAGGCGCGGCCTTTGTGCCGCGCATTGCTAAAAGAGAGATGTAGTTTAGCCCCTCGTGGGCGGCCTATGGGCAGCAAAATAGTTCAAA
>JAOZPF010000349.1 GCA_029932895.1 Anaerolineae bacterium
AGCCGATCTCCAGTTTGAGCCGACCAGCCTCAATGCGCGAGACGTCGAGGAGGTCCTGCACCAGCCTGTCCATCCGTCCCACGTTAGAGCGAATGACCTCCATGAACGAACGCTGCATTTCCGTCAACTCGCCAGCCGTGCCTTTGGTCAGCAGGTCGGAGTAACCCTTGATCGAGGTCATCGGCTGTTTCAACTCGTGAGAGACAAAGGAGACAAACTCGGTCTTGGCATTGTTGGCTGCCTGGACCGCCTCGAAAAGGCGGGCGTTTTCCAGGGCGATGGCGGCGTGGTCAGCGAGACGGACCACAAATGCCATCGCTTCATCATCCAGTGTGTCCTCCCGACCGGATTCCAGGGCAATGAGGCCAACGATCTCCTCCTCGCGGCGGATCGGCACGGTCACCTGGGCCACCATTCCAGGCACAACGGGCACGTAATCCGGGTCGCTGCCGACATCGGCTACCAGCTCCGGCTCGCCAGTGCGCACCACGCGACCGATGAGCCCCTGCCCCAAAGACCAAGGCTCCTCGCTGTGAACCGAGATCAGTTCCTCGGGATAGCCACGGTTCGCCAGGAAACGCAGCCCCTGCCCGCCATCCTCCATCTCTACCACCACAGCCAAGAGGCCAATATCAGCACCCGTCACCTTCAACGCCCACTCCAGAGTGATGTCCATCACCCTCTGATAGTCAAGTGTGGTGTTCAACTCCCGGTCGATGCGCTGCATAATCGAGAGCTCTTCGACCCGCTCGGCCAAGGCGCGGTCGGTCATTGTGAACAGACGGGCGTTCTCGATAGCGATGGCGGCGTCGGAGGCAAAAGCCATCAGCAACCGCCGGTCATCGGCATCGAACGGCCGGCCGTCGCGCCGGTTCATAAACTCGATCACACCGATCACCTTGTCCCGCGAGATCATCGGCACAGCGATGACTGTCTGCGTGCCGAATCCCAGTTGCTCATCCACCCCCTTGAACCACCGCTCGTCCTGCCTGGCATTGTCGACCGTGATCGGCTTGGCCTGCTCCGCCGCCTGCCCGACGATGCCTGTGCCACGGGGAAGTCGCACCCCGATAAGCTCAGGGGTCGAGGCCACGTAAAAGATCATGTCGCCCGTTTCTTCATCCACCAAGAACAACGAGCCAGCCTCGGCGTTGACCAGGTCCATCGCTTTTTGCACAATGAGGTCGAGCACCGCATCCAGGTCCAGCGTGGAGGTGACGGCGCTGCCCACTTCGTTCAGCGCCTCCAGCTCCCGCGCCCGCTCCTCCATCCGGTGATACAGACGCGCCTTGTCCAGGATAGCCGCTGCCTGGTCGGCAATAGCGCGAAAGACCTGGGCCTGATCCTCTGTGTAGACAGCATCGGGGGTGAAGCTGGAGACGTTCATCACCCCTAGCACGCGGTCGCGCGAGATCAGCGGCACTCCCATCCAGGCCCGACCTGGTTTCCCCGCCGGCTGAATCCCTCTCCGCTGACACTCGGCCAGGTAATCATCCGCGGTAATCGTCTGCCCGGTACGAAGAATAGTGCTGGTCAGCCCCTCACTATCGGCCCAGACATCATCGGGGTAACGGCGCTCCCCGTCCTCCACATAGAAAGCGAAGGAGAGAGTGTGCTTCTCCGGATCGTGGAGGGCTATGTAAAAGTTGGTGGTGTCCAGAACGCGGCTGGTCTGAGCATAGATCAACTCCAACAGGTCATCCAACTCGACCGAAAAGCTGGCGGCCTGGGCGATGCGCCGCAGGGTCTCCAATTCGGTCACCCGGCGCTCCAAATCAGAGATAAGGCGCACCCGTTCCAGGGCAGCGGCGGCCTGGGGAACGATGACCTCCACCAGACGCATGTCGGCAGCGCGGAACCGCCGGGCGTGGGTAGGCCCAAGCGCCAGCCATCCCTGGCCGGGCAAGGGGACGAAAAGAGCCGGCCCCAGGCTCGCCAGTCGCGGTTGTTCCGCCTCCAATTCCGGCTCCAGTTCGCCAGCAGAGAGATATAGCGGCTGGGATTCCGCCGCCATACGACTGGCCAGCGGGCCATCGGAACGGAAACGGACCAGGTGTGGCTCCACCCCACTCAAGACCCGTGGTACGTACTGCCCCGTCCTCTCGTCCAGGCTGTAGAACAGCGCGTAGCGAGGAGCCAGCGCCCGCTCCAGCACCCGCGCCAGCGCCTCCACGACCTCCTCCTCCGTGCGGCTGGTCGTCGCCACCTGGGAGAAATCCCGCAGGGCTCGCTCCGGCGTGATGCGGCGGCCCAATACCACCCGGTCCACCACCCGCTGAATGGCCACTCGGGCCGGCTGAGCGCCCAGCGCTACCAGCAGGGCGAACAGAATCAGCAACACGGGATGAGAGGGGGAAACTGCCGGGCGGAGCAGGTAGCCAACGGCCATAAAAAGGAGCAAGTAGAATCCGACCGCCAGCACCGTCAGCAGGATGTAGGTAACGACACGGCGCACGATCCAGTCGATATCCAGCGTGCGACCGTGCAGAAGCGTGTAAGCAATCGCCAAGGGGAACAGAACCAGCGGCGGCAGGACAAAGAGGGGCACAAAGGGAACGTGTAACCAGCGGGTAACCACCACCCACAACACAAAAGGGCCACCCCCCACCAGTGTCCCCCACAGCATAGTCCGGACCTGGGAGCGGATAACCGGCGAAGGCGAAAAGTAACGACGGATGATCATCGCCAT
>JAOZPF010000085.1 GCA_029932895.1 Anaerolineae bacterium
AGGCATAGGTGGACGGGCGACCGATGCCATATTCCTCCAACGCCCGCACCAGGCTCGCCTCGGTGTAGCGCGGCGGCGGCTGGGTAAAGTGCTGCTCCGGGAGCAGGCGCAACAGGTCGAGCAATTCATCCACCGCGAGCGGCGGAATCTCTTGCGCCGGTTCCTCCTCCGCGTCCTCGTCCTTCGCCGCCTCATAGACCACCAGAAAGCCAGGAAAGCGAAGCGTGGAACCGGAGGCGCGAAAGAGATACGGTTTCTCTCCCTCTGGAGGACCAGCCAGCACATCGACCGTGACCGTGTCATAGATCGCGCGCTCCATCTGACTGGCGACGAACCGTTGCCAGATGAGCCGGTAGAGACGGTACTGGTCGCGGCTCAGATATTCCTTGATCCCCTTGGGTTCACGAAAGACAGAGGTGGGACGGATAGCCTCGTGGGCCTCCTGAGCGCCCTTGGCCTTTTTCTTGTAGACAGGAGGCTGAGGAGGAAGAAACTCGGAGCCATATTGCCCGGCGATATACTCGCGCGCCTCGGCCTGAGCCTGCGCCGCCACATTGGTAGAATCGGTGCGCATATAAGTGATCAGGCCGACCGGTCCCTCCCCGCCCAGGTCGACCCCCTCGTACAATTGCTGAGCGATGCGCATCGTGCGGCGCGGGGTAAAGTGGAGACGGCGGGATGATTCCTGCTGCATACTGCTGGTGGTAAAAGGCGGCGATGGCCTCCGCCTCCGCTGCCCCTTCTTGACCCTGGAGACGACATAGGTCGCTCCAGCCAGCTCCTCCACCACCGCCTGGGCCGCGGCCTGGTCCCCCATCTCCACCTCTTTACCGCGGATGCGGTGCAGCTTGGCGATGAAACTGCGCGGGGGGCGACGGTCCTCTCGCTTGGCCAACTCGGCCTTGATGGACCAATACTCGACCGGCACAAAGTTCTCGATCTCGCGCTCCCGCTCCACCACCATCCGCACCGCCACCGACTGCACCCGCCCGGCGCTGAGCCGGCCCCGCACCTTGCGCCACAGAAGAGGGGAAAGGCTATAACCCACCAGCCGGTCCAGGATGCGCCGCGCCTGCTGGGCGTTCACCAGGTCCATATTGATCACAGAGGGATGGGCAAACGCCTCCTCAATGGCCTGGCGGGTGATCTCGTGAAAGACGACACGGCGGGTCTGCTCCTCGCCGATCTTGGCCGCCTCCATCAGGTGCCAGGCGATCGCCTCCCCCTCCCGGTCGGGGTCGGTCGCCAGGTAGACCACGGCGGCTTTTTTGACCTCTTTTTGCAGCTCCTTCACCAGCTTGCGCTTGTCGTTGGGCACGCGGTAGCGCGGCGCAAAGTCGTGCTCCACGTCCACCGACATCGAGGAGCGCAAGAGGTCGCGCACGTGGCCCACTGAGGCGCGGACGGTATAGCCCCGGCCCAAGAAGCGGCCCACGGTGCGGGCTTTGGCCGGTGATTCGACGATCACCAATCGCCCAGTCCGCCGGGGCGGGGGCGGGGGCGGCGGCTCCATCCCCTCGTGGGCCGGCGTCTTGCCCATCCGAAAGAGCGTCGCCCCGCACTCCGGACAGGTGCCGCGCGTGGCCGGCCGCCCATTGGCGGTAAAGACCGGTTTGGGGTCCTGCATCTCGCGTTTCTCGCGGCAACGAATGCAGTAGGCTGTCAGCCCCTCCGCTTTGTCATCGGCCATTGGGAAACATCTCCCCGCCGCCCAACGTTCAGCTAGAGCAGGTCCTCCCTGTCCGCTGCCCCCAGGCGGCGCACGATCTCCCGCACCTCCTGCTCCCGCTCGCGGGGGCAGATCAACAGCGCGTCTTCCGTATCCACAACGATCATGTCGTGCAGACCAATGGTGGCGATCAATCGCTGCCCGCCAAAGATGATAGTATCACGGGTACCGATACCAAGATGCTCTCCCACCACCACATTGCCGTCCTCGTCCGCAGGCAGAATGTCCCGCATACTCGACCAGTTCCCCACGTCCGACCAGCCGATATCGACTGGGATGACCACCACATCCTCCGCCCCCTCCATCACACCATAGTCGATCGCCTGGGGGGTCACCTCAGGCCAGACCCGCCGCAGCGTCGACGGATAGGCCTCGCTGCCCAGCACCGCCGCCACCTGGGCCAGTTGGCCGTAGAGAGCGGGCATCTGGCGCACGAACTCGTCCAGTATCCGCTCCACGCGCCAGATAAACATCCCGCTATTCCAGGAATATGCGCCAGATTCGACCATGCGGAAGGCAGTTTCCGGCCCCGGCTTCTCGGTGAACCGTTCCACGCGAAAGACGTCAAACTCGCCGACGGTGGCGAGGCGCTCACCCTGCTTGATGTAACCATAGCCCGTGGAGGGGAACGAGGGCGAGATGCCCAGAGTGACCAGGTGGCCCTCCGCGGCGACGCGGGCTGCCGCTGCCAGCGCCCGCTGGAAGCGGTCCACGTCGCGGATAAAGTGGTCCGCCGTCAGGACCGCCATCACCGCTTTGGGATCGCGCCGCTGCAGGTGGATAGCGCCAAGGCCGATGGCGGGGGCCGTCCCGCGCCCCAGCGGCTCGATGATAAAGCTCTCCGCCGGCAATTCGGGAGCCTGTCGCTTCAACTGCTCCACCTGGTTGGCTCCAGTGACGACCAGTATCTCCTCCGGTTGAAAGAGGGACGCCAAGCGGTCCACAGCGTGCTCGAACATTGTCCGTTGGCCCACCAGGGCCAGCGATTGCTTGGGCCGCGAACGACGGCTCAGCGGCCACAGCCGCGTCCCACCGCCCCCGGCCATGATCAGGGCATAGAAAGACATACTCTCCCCTCCGATTACAGATTGCAGGCTTCAGGTCGCAGGTTTCAGGTTTCAGGTTGCAGGTTTCAGGTTTCGTACTCCGTCCCTGGTTCCCTCGTCGCCACGTACTGCATGCCCCCCACCTGGCGGACGAACCCCTTGAGCTCCATCAACGCCAGGGTGCTGGTGACCTCGGCGATGGGTAGTCCCGCCATCCGGCGCAGGTCGTCCACGTGGACCGGCTCCGGCCCCAGGTGGGCCAGGAGGGCTGCCTCAGCCTCGCTCGCCGGGAGCAGATGCCGCGCCTGGGCCTGCTCGGTCGCCATCGTCAGGTTCAGCTCGCGCAGGATGTCGGCCGATTCCAGCACCAACTTGGCGCCATCTTGAATGAGACGATTGGTGCCCACAGAGCCGGCAGACAGGATAGAACCGGGCACGGCAAAGACATCCCGCCCCTGCTCGGCGGCATAGTCGGCGGTGATGAGTGCGCCGGAGGAGCGCCCGGCCTCGGCGATCAGCACACCCAGGCTGAGGCCACTGATAACCCGGTTGCGGGGAGGAAAATTACCCGCTTCCGGCGGCGTGCCCAGCGGGTACTCGCTGACCAGAGCGCCATGAGCGCTGATCTGACGGGCCAGTTCGCGATGCTCCGGCGGATAGACCCGGTCCACGCCGCAACCCAGCACAGCGATCGTCCGTCCCCCAGCCTCCAGAGCCGCGCGGTGGGCCACGCCATCTATGCCCCGCGCCAGCCCGCTGACGACGGTGATGCCACTGCGAGCCAGGCCAGTGGACAGACGACGGGTCACCTCCCGTCCATAGACGCTGGCCCGGCGCGTGCCCACCACCGCCACCGCCCAGGCATCGTCCGGCTCAAGCC
This sequence comes from Anaerolineae bacterium, assembly GCA_029932895.1. Lineage (GTDB taxonomy): Bacteria > Chloroflexota > Anaerolineae > B4-G1 > DUEL01 > JAOZPF01. The sequence continues at coordinate 3,656 of JAOZPF010000085.1, forward strand.
GTCCCCGGACGTAGAGGAGCGGTGGGGGGGCGGGGGCCTCGCGTAGCAGTTGCGGGTAGCCGCCGTCCTCCCAGGTCAGGACCCGTACACCGGCGGCCGCCACCCGCTGCATCTCCCGTTCCAGGTCCACCCGCGCCCGGGTCTCGAGCAAACTCTCCAGCGCGCGCCGCTCCAGCCCGGCACGGCGGAGGGCGTCGGCGGGAGCGTGGTACGCTCGCTCAACGTCGCCGAACACGTCTAACAGGGCGCGCAAACGGACCGGGCCGATGCCGCGCACCAGGTTGAAACCGATGTAATACTGCAATGTATCCATCAACCTGTCTCCCCCGAGATATCCAATTGGTAACGTAACTGCTCTGGCCGCCCCCTAGGAAGAGAGACGGACTGAACAGTCACCTGATAACGACGAACAGAAAGCGTGCGGCTACGCGCCCTCCTCGTCTCCCAACAGGCCGGGCAAAAGCCGCACCACCATCCGGCGGGCGTTCAGGTCAAGCTCCTGCACCGCCTCCGCGATAGCCGGGATCAGCACCTCGCCCCGTGGCCCGTGGACGACATAGACGTCGTTGGCACCGGTCTCCATCACCTCCACCACCCGACCGATCTGCTCCCCTTCCTCGCTGACCACATCCACACCCACCACCTGGAAGTGGTAGTATTCACCATCCTCCAGGGGGACCGCCTCCTCGATCGGGATCTGCACCTGCTGACCACGCAGCTCCTCCGCCGCATTGCGGTCGTCGCAGCCAGCCAGCTTGATCAGTGCAGCACCCTTGTGGAAACGCACTCCCTCCAGCGGGTAGGGCCGCGCCTCCCTGCCCAGATAGAGAACGGCGTGCAGGGCGAGCCGCTCGGGATAGTCGGTCAGAAGCTCCACGCGCAGCTCACCACGTATGCCGTGCGGGCGAAGCACGCGCCCGACGCTTAAGAAACGAGGCCCAGTCGGCCGAGGCGGCGGCTCTGAGCCTCTGCTGTACCCTTTACCCTGGGCACCCACCACGCGGTGTTTAGACAATCTCCAGTGTGACCCGCTTCCCCTGCTTTGCGGCGAGCACTCGGACGAGTGACCGCATCGCGTTGGCGGTGCGACCGTTCTTGCCGATCACCCGCCCCATATCCTCCGGGGCGACACGCAACTCCAGAATGAGCGAGTTCTCCCCTTCGATCTCAGAGACACTCACCTGCGACGGGTTGTCAGCCAACGCCTTGGCGATGTACTCTACCAGCTCCTTCATCTCGGACATCGTTGCCCTCCCTTTCGTGGTAGACGAGACAATTACGCGGACGAGACAACGTAGGTGGGAGGCGGGGTTCTGCTGCCACTCCAGGCAGGTCTACGCCTCGGTCTGCTCCTCCCCTTGGTCTGTGGTCGCGGCAGCCGCCGCGGTCTCCTCGACCGCCTCGGGCACCTCCTCGACCGTCTCCCCTTCCGCTTCTGCGGCGACCGGTTCCGGTTGCGGTTCCGGCTGTGGTTCCGGCTCGGGAGCCGGCGGAAGCTGGGCATCCGCCTCTGTCACCAAATCCTCCAAAGGCTCTCCGGCCTTGAGCCGGGCAAACCGGGCCAGTGTTCCTTGCTTCTCCAAGAGCCGCCTCACCGCATCCGTGGGCTGCGCGCCCACAGAAAGCCAGTGCAGCGCCCGCTCCTCCTTGATCCTCACCGTCTCCGGCTCGGTACGCGGATTGTAGAAACCAATGATCTCGATAAATCGTCCATCCCGTGGCGACTGTGAATCTGCCACCACGACACGGTAGCTGGGCTGTTTCTTGGCCCCTACTCGACGCAACCTGATTTTGACCATACTCCTCCTGCTCTGGATATTTACGATTAATCTTGGCCCCACGCCGGGAGCCGGCTTTCACACTTCCTATGGTCGACAGGATTCATCTCGCCAGACCTAGCAATCCTCTCTGGCGGCCGGCGCGACGGCCCAACTGCTTCATCAACCGTTGTAACTGACGGAACTGGCTCAGGAGCCAGTTGACCTCTTGCACCGTCGTGCCGCTGCCACGGGCGACCCGTCGTTTGCGGCTCGCGTTCAGGATGCGCGGGTTCCGCCGCTCCTCCGGCGTCATCGAAAGGACGATCGCCTCCATCCGCCGCAGCCGCTGCTCCGCATCCTCCGCGTCCACCGATCCGACCAGCTTGCCCATCCCAGGCATCAGCTCCGCGATCTGCCCCACGGAACCCATCTGGCGCACCTGACGCATCTGCGCGACGAAATCGTCCAGGTCGAACTCGGCCCGGCGGAGTTTTTCCTCCATCCGCTGGGCCTGCTCCTGGTCAAAGACGGCCTCCGCCCGCTCGATGAGGGTCTTGACGTCCCCCATACCCAGGATACGCGAGGCCAGGCGGTCGGGGTGAAACAACTCCAGGCCGCCCGCCTTTTCGCCAGTGCCCAGGAACTTGAGGGGCACGCCGGTCACCGCGCGGATGCTGATAGCCGCCCCGCCCCGAGCGTCGCCGTCGATCTTGGTGAGAATGATCCCCGTCAGGTTCAGCCGGCGGTGGAAGCCCGTGGCGATGTTGACCGCCTCCTGACCGGTCATCGCGTCCGCCACCAAAAGCACCTCGACGGGATGCACCCGGCGGGCGATGGCCTCCAGCTCTGTCATCATCTCCTCGTCCACCTGGAGCCGACCGGCGGTATCGAGCAGCACCACGTCGCACCCCAGGCGGCGGGCTTCCGCCACGCCGCGCTCACATATCCCCGGCGGGTCAGCCGCCCTATCCTCGCTATAGACCCTGAGGTCCAGTTGGCGGCCCAGAGATTCGAGCTGAGTGACCGCTGCCGGACGGTAGGTATCGGCGGCAACCATCAGCGGCAGATGACCTGTCTCGTGCAGATAGCGGGCCAATTTGGCCACCGTGGTAGTTTTACCGGACCCCTGGAGGCCCACCAGCATCAGCACGTAGGGCGCTGGCCCCTTCAGTTCCAGCCGGCCCGGCTCGCCCAGTGTAGCGATCAACTCCTCGTGGACGATCTTGATCACCTGCTGGGCAGGGCTGAGGGCCTGCGAGACCTCGGCCCCGACCGCTCGTTCCCGGATACGGGCGATGAAATCTTTGACGACCTTGTAATGTACATCCGCCTCCAACAGGGCCAGCCGGATCTCGCGCAGAATTTCCTTCACGTCGGCCTCGCGGAGGATTCCACGCCGGCGCAGCCGTCGAAAGACACCCTGCAATCGCTCGGTCAGATTCTCGAACATCGGCTCCCTGAGGGGGCAAATTCAAGTTACCACGGCATTATAGTGTACGAACACCTTTTCGTCAAGTTTCCGCATTCGCATTCTCGATCTCGGGGCAACGTCATCCTCTTACAAACGGGCGGATTCGGTGTATAATTTGGGAACGCATCAGGTCTTGGACCAACGAGGAGGCTCGAATAACGTTGCGGATTTTTCGCCGTCTCTCTTTCGCCATCCTTCTTCCCCCGGCGCTGATCTTTTTCGTCGCACTGGTGATGGAGATGGGAAGAGGGCAGGGGCTTGCTGACCTACCGCTGGCTGTACCTGCCGCTGTCGACTTTACCATCGGCTACCTGGCGAATCTGTTCCACGGCGATATGGGGACCCTCGCCGCTCCCTATGGTGGCGCGCCGGAAACAGCGGTCACTGTCGCGCTGGCGCGCGCTGCCCCGTTCCCTCGGCCTGCTCGCTGTCGCACTGGCGCTGGCGATTCTCATCGGATTGCCTCTGGGAATCGGTGCCGGGTTGCGACGCAAGACCCGCTTCTCCGGCCTGTTGGTCTTTCTGTTATCGGTATCTCCACCCCCAGTTACTTCGCCGCGATGCTCCTCATCTGGTTCAACGTCTGGCTCTATCGCACCACCGGTGCCGATTTCCTCCCCCTCCACGGCTTTGGCTGGGACGCCCACCTCATCCTACCCGCCCTGATCCTAGCCGGACGACCAGCCGCCAGTGTGATGCGCCCCAGCTACAACGGACTGGTGGAGGTGCTCGACGCTGACTTTGTGCGCACCGCCCGCGCCAAAGGACTGGGGCCGTGGGCAGTCCTGATGCGCCACGTCCTCCGCAACGCCGGCGTCCCCCTGCTGACCACCGTCGTGGTCTCTATTCGTTTCAGCCTTGCTCTCCTCCCCATCGTCGAGTACATCTTTAGCTGGCCGGGAATCGGCCAGGGCCTCTTGGAAGCCATCGGCCTGCAAGACACCGTCGCCGTCGTTGGCATGGTGTTGCCGCTGGCCCTCCTCTTCCTGCTGGAGCGGGTGGGCCGCGGCTGGCCCGCCAAGAATCGGGGACGGGTATGGCCCGCGTTTTTGATCAAAGCGCGCACCGTTTCGGCGTGCGCACCGACGAGTTGACAGGTTGGGACTTCTTTGTCACCCGGTACGGCTCCTGGTACACCTCCGCCGACCAGTCCTACGTCGGGCTGGCGGTAGTCCGGCCGGGGGACGACGCCTCCGGCACCCCCACCGACACGCTAGATCACCTGGACCCGGCAGCGCTGGCGGAGGCGGGGCGGGTGGTGGCGCACTACCTGATGGTACTCTGCAACCGGTGAGCGGATGGCACCAGGATAGGAACCCGTGCTGCGGCACAGAGCGGCAGACGGAGGATGTACTATAAACAGGCAGTACCACTCCAGAGGTACTTATTCCACGCGCTTTCCCGTCCCATGCTCATCGCTATGCTCATACCCTGATGGTAAACTATGAACCAAGTAGCCACAGCGGCCGTGTACCAGAGGCCCTGTGAGACCAATTCCATCAGGTGAGCTATGTTCAGACACACATCAACCGTACAAAGCCCAAGGTCCACCTACCCGCTCGGACCGAATCCTGCCAGCCTGCCCGCAGCCGAACCTCCCGGTGGCGGCAGCGGTTGCGGTGGTGGTTAGAGGCCCCAGACGACACCACCTACCACCAACTCTGAGCGGCTCCATCAGGACTGCCGTGGGCCGCTCTTGTCCACTCTCGCCCAGCGGCTATTGCTGGAGGGGGGAGAGATAGTGTCGCGTCGGCAGCAGATAGGCCCTCCACCCTGACCCAGCCCGAGGCAAGTCCTGGGTGCAGCCGCTTGGCGAGGTGCCCACGCTCCAGCGCCCCGCGCCACAACGCAGGGGCGGACCTGCGCGTCCGCCCCCAGGCGGTGATTGAGCTGCTGGGGTCGGTGGTCAGGGTGGTGAAGCCGAGGCTCGCCCAGAGCGCAGCGAAGGATGGTCAGTGTGCAGATAGTAGAACCCCTCTGCCAAGACGCACCTGCGCTGGCATATCAAGCCACGACTCTCACGAATCACACGAACTTGCAATTCGTGGCGAGAAAAGCCAAGATTTGGCTTGATTCCCGGGTTGACCTGAGCAGCTACTGTCATACTATGTCACCGCTGCGCTACGGATATCCCGGCGGGCAGCTGTCGTCCCACACGCAGGGGTCCCGCAGCACGGACTGGATCTCGATCACCGGCACCCGCACCGTGTCGCCGGGGTTGGGGTCCGCGTACTCAAAGGCACACCACGGCCCCGTCCCGCCGGTGATCACCGCCCAGGAGGTATAGTACCAGGTCGAACCGCCGAACTGGCGCAGGTCTATCGTCATCCACTCCGGGTCACGGTGCTCCACCCAGTCGTAGACCGGCTCGCTCCAGCGGCCCCACCACTCGCTCGGCGGAGAGCCGAGAGCACCGACGCAGATGCCCGGCGGCGGGTCGCCGCAGGACTGCCAGGCCGGAGAGGAGGCGGGGTCCACGCCGGAGCAGCTACACTCCTCGTCCCACTCGTGGGCCACCATCTCGTACTGCTCCCACTTGACGGCGAACTCGGCCGCCCAGGTGGTGTAGACCCGCACCTGGTAGGCGGGCATATCCCACACCTGCGGCACCTGCTCGCAGCAGCCGCTATCCTGCTCCCAGGAGCCGCACGCCTCGGCGCGGGGGATAAAGCGGGGGCCGTTGTGCGGCTTGTGCCAGGAGGAGGTCTCATAGATGTGCGTGACGATGGTCGAGCCGCACTCCATCGCCGGGATGGGGCCGTAGCCATAGTCCGCCCCCACGTTCCACTCCCGCTCGTCGAAATCCCAACAGACCGGCGGCACCGGTCCCAGGTCGTTGGGATTGGGCTGGTCGGCGCGCACCCGTCGCCAGCGCAGGCCGATCTGGTAGTTGCGCACGTCGCCCGGCTGCGGCTCCTCATCGTCGCCGCGCACCGGCCAGGCCACGGGGTCGGACCAGCAGCCCTCCGCTCCGCCCGGCCCGTTGGGAGCGCACAGACCCAACGGGGTGTAGGCAGGCTGGTCCATCAGGGTCATCTTGCCCGGCTCCCCCGATTCGTATGGGGCCGGCAGGGGTGCGCCCAGCGCCACCAGCCAGCGCGGGAAGGGGTCGATCTGGACGCGGTGGGGCGGCACGCGGGCCTCCACCCACAGGTCATACTCCCACCAGGTGCTGTCGCAGATCACGTCCGGCGGATTGGGGATGCAGGGTGGAGGCGTCGGCGGGGGGCCGGGGGGCGGTGTAGGGGGCGCTTCACAGTGGGAGGCGGCGACGCAGCCCCAGTGGTCGGTCCATTCTGTGGGCGGGTCGGTGGAGTGATCGACGATGACGCAGACCTCGGCGTAGCCGGAGTCGCAGTAGGCCCAGGGGACGCAATCGACGCACACCTGCTCCCGGTCGGGGGGTGGCGTCGGCGTCGTGGAGGGGTTTGGTGGCGGGGGCGTCTCTGACGGGTTGGGTGGCACCTGG
>JAOZPF010000086.1 GCA_029932895.1 Anaerolineae bacterium
CGCGCATCAGGTTGCGGTAAAAGACGGTCAGGTCGTACACGTTTTCCGGCTGAAAGTAGATGTGCAGGGTGGCGACGTCAAAGTAGGGGGCGTCGGGCTCGCCAGCCATGGTCTGGAGGAGGCGGCGGAAGAAAAGCTCCCGCCCATAGTTCACATCCCACCAATGGGTCACGGCGGCCATGTGGACGACGCCGTTGGGGTTGGCCTGCTTGACCGTGGCGTAAGAGACGCGGAGTAGTTGGGCAAAGTCCTCCACCGACCCGCCCCAGCTCTGATGATAGGTATCCCAGATGTCCGGCTCGTTCCAGATGATCCAGTGGTCGATGCGGCCGGCATACCGCTCGACCAGGGCGCGGAGGAAAGTAGCCCAGCGGTTATTGGGGTCCTGGTGACCGAGGTAGAGCCCTTGGGGGACGCCCAACCCGCGCCCGGCGTCGGTAGCCCAGCCAGGAGCGTTGACCACCAGGCCGATCACCTGCCGCCCCTGAGAGAGTTCCAGATCCAGTTGCTCGTCGGTGATGGGCAGGTTCCACTGCTCCGGCCCGTCGGGCTGGATCTCGTTCCAACGGAAACTGACGCGGGTCCAGCCTGCGCCCAACTCGGTCGCGGCCCACGGCGCGTCGTAGGTCTCGACCACGCCAAAACGATAGTCGGGGGCAGTAGCCTGGGCGGTCGTGCCAGAGAGGCCGAAAGAGAGAACCGCTGCGATGAGCAAGAGTAGAATGAGTCGTCGTCTCACTCGGCCTATTGTAACAGAAAGGCCCAGGGCTGCAAGTTCGAGATCGGAGCGAGCGATGGTGGTGGAAACCAGGGGGGGGTGTCTGTTGTCCTGCCCCGCTAGGTGACGTCCAACAGAACCTTAAAATTGTCCCAGGTACTGGACGTGGGGCAAAAAGTGGTGTATAATGGGGAATAGTGGAGCATAGTGGGGGAATGTTCAAGTTTTGACCGTCGTTTCGCTGCTCCAGTGGGGAGAGGGCTAGAACAAATGTTCCTGGGCGAATATGTTCACACGATCGATGACAAGGGCCGCCTGACGATCCCGGCCAAGTTCCGCGGCGAGCTGGCGACGGGGCTGGTGGTCACCAAGGGCATCGACCGCTGCCTCGTTGTCTATCCGATGGAAGTCTGGCGTGGCCTCAAGGGCCGCGTCGCCGCGCTGCCGGTCACTGACCGCAACGCGCGGGATTTTCGTCGCCTGCTCTTTGCTGGCGCTAGCGATGTCGTTCCTGACGGTCAGGGCCGCATCAACGTCCCCCAACCTCTGCGGGAGTATGCAGGCATGGACGGTCAGGTCGTCATTGTCGGTTGTGACACCTATATCGAGGTCTGGGCTCCCGAGCGGTGGGAGGGTGTCAAGGCGCGGGTAGAGACGGACGACGACAACGCCGAGCGATGGGCGGCTCTCGGCATTTAGGTTCCAAAGACGATCTGGGGCGCGGGCGGGTCAATGTCCACGTCCCTGTCCTTTACCAACAAGTGCTGACCTATCTGGCGGTACGGCCCGGTGCCATCTATGTGGATGGCACGGTGGGCGGAGGTGGGCACGCGCGGGCGATACTGGAGGCGATTGCCCCCGGCGGACGACTCTTGGGGCTGGACCGGGACCCGGCGGCTCTGGCGGTGGCGGAGCGGCAATTAGCCTCGTTTGGTGAGCGGGTCCTCCTGCGCCACGGCTCCTTCGCCCGCCTGGCTGCTCTGGTAGATGAGGTGGCCCCCGTCGATGGCGTCCTGCTTGACCTGGGGCTTTCCTCCAACCAGTTGGCGGACCCGGCCCGTGGTTTTGCGTTCTCCCTGGAAGGTCCGTTGGATATGCGGATGGACCAGACGGAGGAGGTCGCCACGGCGGCTGATCTCGTCAATGGCCTGTCTGTTAAAGAGCTATCGGACCTATTATACCGCTATGGGGAGGAGAGACAAGCGCGACGGATCGCCGCGGCAATCGTCGCCGCCCGCCCACTGCGCACTACGGCGGAGCTGGCGGCGGTGGTGGAGGGGGTGGTCGGTCGGCGGGGAAGGATTCACCCCGCCACCCGTACCTTTCAGGCTTTGCGTATCGCGGTCAACGGGGAACTGGAGGCGTTGGAGGCGGCACTGACGCAGGCGCTCGACGTCCTCAAGCCCGGCGGGCGACTGGTGGTGATCAGTTTTCACTCTCTGGAGGACCGTATCGTCAAGCGGTTCCTGCGGCGGGAGGCAAAGGACTGCATCTGCCCACCCGACGCGCCGGTCTGCACTTGCGACCACCAGGCTCAGGTGCGGCTGTTGACACGAAAACCGGTCCGCCCCGACCCGGTCGAGGTGGCGAAGAACCCCCGCGCGCGGTCGGCGCGGCTCAGAGCAGCGGAGAGAAAATGAGCGCAACCAAGGGGGGCGAGAGCGACGGCAGGAACATTGCCGATGACGAGTTCCTCTCCAGTTCTAGGCCCGCGACTTGGGACCTGGGTCTGGGGGAGTGGCTGGCGCACGGGTTTCGGCAACGTGGGCTGGTGCTGCACCGGCGCTCTGTGTCGGTCCTCCTGGCGTTGATGGTGGTTGTGTGGTTGGCGGTGGGTGGATATCTGGTCCTGGTCAGTCAGGCGATGATCGCCGCCCGGCGTGTCCAGGACCTGCGCGAGGAGTTGGCGCAGTTGCAGGAAGAGAATGCCGCGCTGGAGCGGCGGATCGCCGAGTTCCAATCGATCGACCGCCTGCTTGAAGCGGCGGAGGCGGAGGGTTTTGGCCCTCCCACCAACGTCGAGTTTGTGGTGTTTAATGAAGAGTAGCGGGGCCGGATAATGAATGCGCTTATGCGCCGTCGCTTGAATTTTATGGGAGGCATCCTGGTCGCTGTGGCGATCCTCGTTCTGGGACGGCTGATCGACGTCCAGATCGTGCGAGGGGCAGCTCTGCGGTGGGAAGCGGAGCAGGCGCGGCGGCATCAGCTCGTCGTGCCGGAGCCGCCACGGGGGATGATCTATGATCGGAACGGTCTGCTGCTGACGACCAACGAACTGCGGTATGCCGTCGAAGCGCACCCGATCCTGTTGGAAGACAACGAGCAGACCCGTCGTTACGTTGCCGAGCGGCTAGCGCCCATCCTCCACGTCCCCTCGACGGTGCTGATGGACATGTTGTCCGGTGATGAGGGAGTCAGCCTGGAGCCGAGCGCCACAGTGCAGGAGGGCGAAGCGATCCGGGAGATGGGGTTGATGGCGATCGAAGTGCGCCGTCGCTGGAGGCGCAGGTATCCCCACGGTGAGACGGCCGCCTACCTGCTGGGCTTTGTCAACTGGAACGGCGAGGGGTTCTACGGCGTGGAGGGGCGCTACGACCGCGTGTTGCAACCTCAGGTGCCGCAGTGGGAGGGAGAGGCCGGGCCGACGGGGGAGCGGCCGCTGCCGCAGGAGGAGGGCACGGTGACGCCGCCCCTGCGGGGGGCCGACTTGGTGCTGACCGTCGACCTGGCTGTGCAGGCTGTCGTGGAGGAGGAATTGGCCGGGGCACTGCAAGAGTTCGGGGCCTCGAGTGGCACGGTCATCGTGATGGACCCACGTAGCGGGGCGATCCTGGCGCTGGCTAGCTTGCCCTCCTTCGATCCCAACCAGTATGATGTATACCTCTATCGCGGTCAGGACCTCAAGAGTCCGGCGTATGGGACGCAGTACGAACCTGGTTCTGTCTTCAAGATCATCACCGTGGCGGCTGCCCTGGATGGCGGGACGATTGTGCCATCCACTACCTACGTGGACACGGGGCGGATCGAGTGGGGAGGGCAGGTGTTCACCAACTGGGACCAGGGCGCGTACGGCGAGCAAGGGCTGGTTGGCCTGCTGGGCCACTCGCTGAACGTGGGCGCGGTCTGGCTGGCGACGCAGATGGGCCCCGACGAGTTCTACCGTTACGTGCGTGCCTTTGGCTTCGGCGAGCTGACGGGGGTCGATCTCCAGGGGGAGGCATCTGGAAGCCTGCGGGTGCCGGGCGACCTGGATTGGCACGATTCGGACCTGGGGACGAATAGCTTTGGGCAGGGGTTGGCGGTGACGCCATTGCAGATGATCTCGGCCGCGGCGGCGGTGGCTAACGGCGGGCGGTTGATGCGCCCCTACGTGGTAGCGCGCCAGATTTTCCCCGATGGAACCGTCGTTGAGGCGCAGCCGATCGTGCGCGGGCAGCCCATCTCAGCCGAGACAGCGCGCGTGCTTTCCGAGATTCTGGCCCAGGCGGTGGAGCAGCACGTGCCCCAGGCCCAGGTGGAGGGGTACCGCATCGCCGGCAAAACCGGCACGTCGCAGATTCCGATTGCGGGGGGATACGACCCCCGCTGGACCATCGGTTCGTTTGTGGGTTTCGGCCCGCTGCCCGATCCGCAGGTGGTGATCCTGGTGCGGCTGGACCGGCCGCAGACCTCGCAGTGGGGCTCGCAGACGGCGGCGCTGCTCTTTCAGCGGCTGGCCACACGGCTGTTCCCGATGCTGGGGATCGCGCCGCAGTGAGGATGGCAAGATGTTGACGCTGGCAGACATCATTCAGGGCCTGACCGACGTCCGGCCGCCGGAACTGGAGCGGCAGCCGGCGGAGGTGGTGCTCGATTCCCGGCTCTCCAAGCCAGGGTGTGTCTTTATCGCCCTCAAGGGGGAGCAGGCCGACGGTCACGACTTTGTGGCGGACGGGCTGGAACGAGGGGCCGTGATGACCGTGGTCCAGCGCAAGGTGGCGGTCGATGCGCCGACGGTCGACCTGACCGGGCCGGAACCGTCGCTGCCGGAGGCCTGGACGATGCCGCTGCTGTTGCTGGTGCTGGATACATTGAAGGCGTTGCAACGGCTGGCGGCCTTTTGGCGCCGCCGCCACTCGCCGCGGGTGATCGGCATCACCGGCAGTGTGGGCAAGACCACGACGAAGGAGTTGGTGGCCGATGTGCTCTCGCAGCGGTACGTCACGCTGCGGAGCGAGCGCTCGTTCAATAACGAGATCGGCCTCCCCATCACGCTGATGCGGCTGACGCCTGAGCATGAGCGAGTGGTGCTGGAGATGGGGATGTACGACGTGGGCGAGATTGCCAACCTGGCCGAGATCGCCCTGCCCCACGTCGGCGTCGTCACCATCATCGGCCCGGTCCACTTGGAGCGGGCGCGAACGATGGAGCGGATCGTGCAGGCCAAGACCGAGTTGGTGCGGGCCCTGCCGCCCGCGCCGGAGGGGGTGGCAGTCCTCAACGCCGACGATCGTCTGGTGCTGGGTATGCGGGAGGCCACCCGCGCGCTGGTTTTCACCTACGGCCTCTCGCCCGAGGCGGACCTGTGGGCCGACGAGATCGAGGGGCTGGGGCTGGAGGGGGTACGCTTCCGCCTCCATTATCAGGGGGAGACACTCCACATCAAGGTCCCGCTTCTGGGCCGTCACTCGGTACATACGGTGCTGCGGGCGACGGCGGTGGGGTTGATCGAGGGGTTGAACTGGCAAGAGATTGTGGAGGGGCTGCAAGCGCCCTCCTCCCAGTTGCGGCTGGTGGCTGTGCCCGGCCCCCGGGGGTCCACGATCCTGGATGATACCTACAACGCCAGCCCGGCTTCGACCATCGCGGCGCTCAATCTGTTGGACGAGTTGGAGGGGCGCAAGGTCGCTGTTCTGGGTGATATGCTCGAGTTGGGTGACTATGAGCGGGAGGGGCACGAGAAGGTCGGGATGCGAGCGCTGGAGGTGGTGGACGTGCTGATTGTCGTGGGGACGCGGGGGCGGATCATCGGCGAGACCGCCCTGCGCTGGGGTATGCCCGACGAGCGGGTCCACATCGTGGGTGATAACGGTACAGCCATCGCGGTGCTGGAGGGGCTGGTAGAGGAGGGGGACGTGATCCTGGTCAAGGGGTCGCGGGCGATGCAAATGGAAGAGATCGTCAACGCGTTGGGGAGGGGTTGATGGGATTCTCGCTCTTGATGGCGAGCGTCTCTTTCCTCCTGGCCGTGGGGTGGGGGGGGCCGCTCATCAAGCTTCTGCGGCGTTATCACATTGGCAAACGTATCCGCATCGATGGCCCCCGTGGTCATCAGACCAAGCTGGGTACACCGACGATGGGAGGGCTGATGATCGTCGTGCCGGTCCTGCTGATCACGGTGGTGCTGAACGGGTACTACTTTATGACCGGGACCACGCTGGAAGCGGAGGAGGGCACCGGCCGCTCTATCCTGGTGCCGCTGGGGGTGATGGTGGTCTATGCCATCATCGGTGCCATTGACGATGTGGCTGGAGTGCGAGGGATGCGCCGGGGCGAGGGTTTTCGCGCCCGCACCAAGATAGTCTGGGAGCTTGGTTTCACGCTCTTTATCGCTCTGGTACTCTACTTTGGTCTGGGGCTGCATAGCGTGGCGATTCCCGGCATCACGGAAAAGATCGACATCGGCATTCTCTATGTCCCGATCGCCATGTTCATCATCATTGGCTCCTCCAACGCCGTCAATCTGACCGACGGATTGGACGGGCTGGCGGGGATCATCGTCGCCAGCGCTTTTGTGGGGACGGGGGTGATCGCTTTCCTGCAGGGACAGGTATACCTGGTGCGCTTTAGTTTCACTGTGGTGGGAGCCTGTTTCGCCTTCCTGTGGTACAATGCCCACCCGGCGCAGATGTTTATGGGAGATGCGGGCAGCCTGGCGCTGGGGGCGACGCTGGGCACGGTGGCGCTGATGACGGGGCAGTGGTTCCTGCTGCCTGTGGTGGCGCTGGTGCCAGTGGCGGAGGCGCTCTCGGTGATGATCCAAGTGGCATATTTCAAGTATACCAAGCGCAAGTACGGTCAGGGGCGGCGTGTTTTCAAAATGACCCCCCTGCACCACCACTTTGAGCTCTTGGGCTGGTCCGAGACGCAGGTCGTGCAACGGTTCTGGCTGGTGCAGCTTATGGCGGTGATGGCAGGGGTAGCGCTGGCGCTGATATAGGCGCGGGTTGGGAGTGTAGGAGAGGAGATACAAGATGGAGGTTGGGTTGCTGTGGCTCGACAATGATCCCCGGCGCGGGATCGAGGAAAAGGTGATGCGGGCGGTGGCCTATTATCGGGATAAATATGGCCGCCAGCCGAATGTCTGTTTCGTCCACCCCAGTATGTTAGAGGGGAATGGGAACGGCAACGGCAAGCTCAAGGCCGGCGATGTCGAGGTTCGCCCCGGCCGCGCTATTCTGCCCGACCACTTTTGGGTGGGTGTGACGGATCGATGAGTGATCTGTTTGCCCCACGTATTGGCAAGCGATAGCTGATGGACGGTCGACGAGTTGTGGTGCTGGGGCTGGCCCGCCAGGGAGTTGCTCTGGCCCGCTTCCTGGCGCGGGCCGGGGCAGAGGTTGTCGTCTCTGACTTGCGGGATGAATCGGCGCTGGCTGAGCAGATGGCGGCGCTGGACGATCTCCCCATTCGCTATGTACTGGGAGGCCACCCCAAGCGGCTGCTGGATGGGGCGGACCTGCTCTGCCTGAGCGGCGGGGTCCCGCTGGATGCGCCCATCGTGGTCGCAGCGCGGGCGCGGTCGATTCCGCTCAGCAACGACGCGCAACTCTTTTTGGAGCGGTGCCCGGCGCCGGTCATCGGCATCACTGGCTCGGCGGGGAAAACGACCACCACGGCGCTGGTGGGTGAGATGTGCAGGGCGGCCGGTTTCACCACCTGGGTGGGGGGCAACATCGGCAACCCGCTTATCGCCGACCTGGAGCGGATCGGCCCGGACGACCGGGTGGTGATGGAGCTTTCCAGTTTCCAGTTGGAGATAATGACCATCAGCCCGCACATCGCGGCAGTGCTCAACATCACGCCGAACCACCTGGACCGGCACAAGACAATGGAAAACTATATCGCCGCCAAGCGGAACATCGTCGCTCACCAGGGGGAGCAGGATTATGCTGTGTTGGGGTTCGACGATGCCCGCGCCCGCGCCCTGGCGTTGGAGACGCCGGCCCGGCCGATCTTTTTCAGCGGCGGGGCAGAGGTGGACGAAGGGGCCTACAAGACGGACGGAGAGCTGGCGCTGCGACGTGCAGGGAGGCACGAGATCATCTGCAAGGTCAAAGAGATTCGGCTGCGCGGGTTCCACAACATCCTGAACGTCCTCGCCGCCAGCGCCATCGCCGGCCTGGTCGGGGTGGGGGTGGAGGCGATGGGTGAGGTGGCCCGCACTTTCGCCGGCGTCGAGCACCGCTTGGAGTTGGTGCGGGAGCGGCGGGGCGTCCGCTGGTACGATGACTCCATCGCCACGGCCCCTGAGCGGGTGGTAGCTGCGCTGCGTTCGTTTGATGAGCCGATCGTCCTTCTGGCTGGGGGGCGTGATAAGGACCTGCCCTGGGAACCGTTCGCCGCCGAGGCGGTCTCGCGCGTGCGCCACCTGGTCACGTTTGGCGAGGCGGGAGGAATGATCGCCCGCGTCGTGCGCGGGCGGCTGAACGGCGCGGGTGAGGGAACGCTGGAGGGAATCACAGAGGTGGAGACACTGGAGGAGGCGGTGGAGACGGCGGAGCGGGTGGCCCGCCCAGGTGACGTGGTCCTCCTCTCCCCCGGCGGCACCAGCTTTGATGCCTTCCGCGACTTTGCCGCGCGCGGGGACCGGTTCAAGGAACTGGTCCGCGAGGCTCCGGAGGAGGGAGTATAGGATGGAGAAACGACGGGGGCACGGACGGCGGGAGCCGGACTATGTGCTGATCCTGGTCGTGGCGGCCCTGGTGCTGCTGGGGCTGCTGATGGTCTATAGCACGACCTTTGACTGGGGGTACGCCGAGGGGAACCCCTTCCGTTTCGTAGAGCGGCAGGCGATGTGGCTGGCACTGGGCATTGGCCTGGCGGTCGTCCTGGCCCGCACCGACTATACCATCTGGCAGCGCTGGGCGGTGCCGATGCTCGCCCTGACGCTGGTGGTGTTGGCACTGCTTCTGGTCGTTGGCGACTTGCTGCTGGGTGCTCGCCGGGCCTTGTTCCACGGTTCGGTCCAGCCGGGTGAGTTGGCCAAGTTGGTCACCGTCATCTATGCCGCTGCCTGGGTCTCTTCCAAGGGAGAGCAGATACGGGATATGACGTACGGCCTGATCCCTTTCGCCGTCTGGATCGGGATGGTGGCCGCGCTGGTAGTCGCCCAGCCCGATATGAGCGCGGCGGTGATCCTCGTCCTCTCCGGCTCTGCGGTCTTTTTCCTGGCTGGAGCAGATCTGGGGCAGTTGTTCGTTGCCGGAGTGACGGGGAGCGCGGTATTCTGGGGGGTGATCATGCTCTACCCCTATGCCAGGGAGCGCGTGTTAGGGTTCATCATTGGCCTGCGGGACCCCTCGCGGTTGCCGTATCAGCCGAGGCAGGCGCTCTACGCGCTGGGCAGCGGCGGATTTCTGGGCACCGGCTTGGGTGAGGGGCGGGGCAAATTCGGTTACCTGCCGATGGCTCATAACGACACGATCCTGGCCGCGCTGGGGGAAGAATTGGGATTGGTGGGGTGCCTGGTGGTGGTGGGGCTGTTCGTCCTACTGGCCTGGCGGGGCTTTCGGATCGCGCAGCGAGCGCAGGATAGTTTTGGCAGCCTGCTGGCCTGCGGGCTGACCAGCCTGTTGATCTTTCAGGCGGTGTTGAATGTGGGGGCGGTGACGTCATTGTTGCCGTTCACCGGGACGACGCTGCCCTTTATCAGCCTGGGGGGGTCGTCGTTGGTCATGACTATGGCGGCGGTGGGGTTGCTGATCAGCATCTCCCGCGGCCGGGCGCCCCGGGAGTGGCGTGCTGGTGCGAGTGTGGATCGCCGGCGGCGGAACGGGGGGGCACGTCTATCCCGGTCTGGCCGTGTTGCAGGCGCTTAGGGCGACCGGCCCTGTGGAGCCGCTCTATGTGGGCGGCGCGGGCAGCGTCGAGGAGCGGCTGGCCGGGCGGGCAGGCTTGCGCTTTGCCGGCGTGGACTCGGGGGGCGTGCACGGGCTGGCCCCTTACCGGGCAGCGATGAACCTGATCAAAATAGCGCGGGGGAGCCTGGCGGCCCTGCGGCTGGGCTGGCGGGAGCGTCCTCAGGCCCTCTTTGTCACCGGCGGGCACGCCAGCGTGCCGGTGGCGTTGGCGGCGTGGACGTTGCGGGTGCCGATCCTGCTCTACCTGCCAGATATCGAGCCGGGATTGGCGGTCCGCTTCATCGCCCGCCTGGCGACCCGCGTGGCAGTGACAGCGGAGGACTCGCGGGCCTACTTTCCGGGCAAGGCCGTCGTCACTGGCTACCCGGTCCGGCCCGAGCTCTGGGAGCTGCGGCCGGCGGAGGCGCGGGAAGCGTTGGG
>JAOZPF010000087.1 GCA_029932895.1 Anaerolineae bacterium
GGGCGTAGGGGACTTGAGGGGAGCTGCCCTCAGTACGAGAGGACCAGGGTGGACAGACCGCTGGTGTGCCAGTTGTACCGCCAGGTGCATTGCTGGGTAGCCAACGTCTGGCAGCGATAACCGCTGAAAGCATCTAAGTGGGAAACTCGCCCCAAGATGAGGTCCCCCGTGGGTGTAAACCCACCTAAAGGCCCCTGGAAGACTACCAGGTTGATAGGCTGGAGGTGTAAGCGGGGTAACCCGTTCAGCTTACCAGTACTAATGGCCGTGCGGCTTGCAGTGGCGCGGAGAATTTGGAGTTTTCGCTTTTTTCAGCTGGACGCAATTGACTTGCGTCATGAGGTTAACAACCTAGAATCGTGGCTAAGGGTCTTCTGGTGACTCTAGCGGCGGGGAAACACCCGGTCCCATCCCGAACCCGGCAGTTAAGCCCGCCAGCGCCGATGGTACTTGGGGGGCAGCCCCCTGGGAGAGTAGGTCGTTGCCAGGAGACCTTTTTCCTTGCCTACTGACGCTCTCTATGATACAATATTGCCACCCTGGGGCGTGGCCAAGTGGCAAGGCGACGGACTTTGAATCCGTGATCGAAGGTTCGAATCCTTCCGCCCCAGCTCAAGGCCTGGGAGGGGAGGGCGGCAGCTAAAGGCTGATCCTGCCCCACTGCCGAAGCGGGCTGGCAACTACAAGCAGGGTCAGCGTGGCACCAGCGTTGCCACTGGTGCAGCCGAGTTTCTGGGAGCAGCCAGGCGGCGGACGGGTTTATCCGTCCGCCGCTTTTATTGTGCCGCGCACGCCTGCGCCAACAGGGCCGCGTCGGTCGAGTTGCCCGGTGACGCTGCGATTGTCGCGCTGTATAGCGACCACCCCTCGTCAATGTCGGGAGCGATGTTGGCGCGCCGCGTCACATAGCAACCCACAAAAACGTGTCGGCTCCCATCGAGATGGGTCGCGATCAACATGGTGGGAATGCTCGTATAGGCGCTGCCAGCAGCGCCCTCGAAGAACGTCGGCGGGCTGACCACGAGGAACACCGAGGCCGTTTCGGCATACCCGTGGACGAAATCGTCGTAGGACGAAACTGGCGGATTGTCCCAGTACTCCCAGGCCCGCCTGTATTCCTGGCGGTTGATGGCGTTGTAGTAGGAGGCGAGAAGACCGACCGGGTCGCTGCGATCGTCGTATGAGTTGCCAACCGGCACGACCAGCGGGGTCGTGGGCGATGCTGTCGGTGAGGACGGTGCAACGCTCTCCTCAACTGCGGGTGTCGATGTGATGCAACCCACGATCAGGGTCAAGAGCAGAACTGCCCATAAGACAGCCGCGGCGCGGCGTCTAAAACTGTGTTCCAAATTCATCTTGTGTTACTCCCTTCGCTATAGGCGTGCATGTCCTTCCGGGGCATCGTCCGGTGGCAAAACGCGGGCTTGGGTAGTTTAGCACAGGATGTGATTCTACCAAAATCCCGCCGCGCCTGTCCTCTCGGGTGCATTCTGTCACGGGGCGACTATCGCCTGTTTGTGTAATCCGTGGCTAGATGACCGCCGCAGGAACAGACGTGATTCGTCCGCCGCCAGTTGGGGGCCGACACGCTGCCCCGCTGGGGCAAGCCGCCGGCTGGCCCTCAAATTGAAGCGCACCCCGCGCAAGCTGGCAGCTTGCGCCACGTCGGCAGCTTGCCCCCAAGCTGAAATGCTCCCCGCTCTCCTCTGTCATTGACTGGCAGGCGGAACTGATGTACACTAAAGCTCCGTGCTGGCAGACCAGCAACCTGCCGGATGCGGACATGATTGTCTGGAGTGTCTTTATGCCATACGATGCCTACGAGCGCCCCATCCAGTACCTGCGGATCTCGGTGACCGATCGCTGCAACCTGCGCTGCGTCTACTGTATGCCAGAGGAGGGCATTCCCCTGATCCCTCACCAGGATATACTGCGCTACGAAGAGATCGTGCGCATCGTGCGGGTGGCGGTCGGCATGGGGCTTGATCGCATCCGGCTGACCGGCGGGGAGCCATTGGTCCGCAAAGGGGTGGTGGACTTGGTGGGCGAGCTGGCCCGCATCCCCAATCTCAAGGACCTCTCGATGACCACCAACGGTATCCTGCTGGGCCGCTACGCGGAGCGGCTGGCCCAGGCCGGCCTGCGACGGGTCAACGTGAGCCTGGACACTCTGCAGGAGGACCGGTTCCGGCGCATCACCCGCCGCGGACGGCTGGAGGACGTGCTGGAGGGGCGGCGGGCGGCGCTGGCGGCTGGCATGCGCCCGGTCAAGATCAACACGGTCGTTGTCCGCGGCCTGAACGACGATGAGGTCGTTGACATAGCCAGGCTGACGCTCGAGCCGGACTGGCACGTGCGCTTTATCGAGGTGATGCCGCTGGGTGCGGCGGGTGGAGAGGAGAGCCACTGGTCGGGCAATGGCGTGGTCTCTGCGGCCGAGGTTCGCACGCACATCGAGACGGCCCTGGGGCCGCTAGAACCGGTCCGCGGCGAGACAGGCAGCGGACCGGCGCGGTACTATCGCTTGCCCGGCGCGGCGGGAACGGTGGGCTTTATCAGTCCGGTCACCGAGCACTTTTGCCATTCCTGCAATCGGCTGCGGCTGACAGCGGACGGGCGTCTCCTGCCCTGTCTCCTCTCCAACTTTGCCATTGACCTGCGCTCAGTGCTGCGCGGAGGGGGCGACGACGAGCAGCTACGAGAGACATTCCTTCAGGCGATCATCGCCAAGCCCCGTGGTCATCACCTGGCGGATGGCGTGGCATCGGTATACCTGCCCATGTCCCAGATAGGAGGGTAGAATGGGTCTGAGCCATCTCGACGAACGGGGGGCAGCGCGAATGGTCGATGTGACCGATAAGCAGCCAACGGTGCGGGAGGCTGTGGCGGCGGGCGAGGTTTGGATGCGCCCGGAGACGTTGGCGCTGGTTCAAAGCGGCGGCGTGCCCAAGGGGGACGTGCTGGCGGTGGCCCGCGTGGCGGGAATCCAGGCAGCCAAGCAGACTCCTTCCCTCATTCCCCTTTGCCATCCCCTCCCCATTACCTCGGTGGCGGTCGATTTCTCCTTTGACGAGAAGCGAGCGGTGGTGGGGATCACGGCGCGGGTGCGCTGCACTGGCGTCACCGGGGTCGAGATGGAGGCGCTGACGGCGGTGAGTGTCGCCGCGCTGACTATTTATGATATGTGCAAGGCGGCGGACCGTGGAATGCACATTCAGGCCGTCCGCCTGATCCGCAAAAGCGGCGGCAAGAGTGGCGAGATTGTGTTGGAGGAGGAGTGAGAGGGGAAGTCATCGCCGTCTGCGTCAGCGAGCGCAAGGGGGTCGCGAAGGAGAACGTGGGTCAGGCTACGCTGCGCCCCGACTGGGGTCTGGAGGGGGACGCCCACGCCGGTCCCTGGCACCGCCAGGTCTCGTTATTGGCCTGGGAATCAATCGCCAAGATGAGGGCACGAGGACTGGATGTGCAAGCCGGAAGTTTTGCGGAGAATATCACCACCAGAGGGTTGGAACTGTACACTCTTCCGGTGGGAACCCGGATGCAGTTGGGCACGGCGCTGGTAGAAGTGACCCAGATCGGCAAGCTCTGCCATGCCAAGTGCGCCGTCTTCCGCGCGGTCGGTGATTGCGTGATGCCGCGGGAGGGCATTTTCGCCCGTGTGCTGGAGCCGGGAGAGGTGGTGGGGGGGGACGTGGTAGAGGTCCTCCTCCCCCACCCGCTGGAGTGAGAGCTGATGCTTGCTTTGGTCCACGACTGGCTCAACCAGATCGGTGGGGCCGAGGATGTGCTGGAGCGGCTGGTGGAGATGTTCCCTGGCGCGCCGGTTTATACCTCGATGTACTGGAAAGAGGGCATGCCGCCCGCGTACCGCGATTGGGACATCCGCACCACTTGGATGGACCGGCTGCCGGGCATCTATCGTCACCACCAGTTCTATTTGCCCCTCTACCCTCTGGCCTTTGGCGGGCTCGATCTCTCTGCCTACCAAGTCGTCCTCAGCATCAAGTCCGGCTTCTGCCACGGCGTGCGGACCGGGGAAGCGGCCCACATCTGCTACTGCCTGACTCCCACGCGTTATGTGTGGGATTTCGACGCCTATGCCGCGCGGGAAGCGCTTCCCCATGCTCTCAAGACCGCGTTGCGGCCCCTGATCAATCTCTTGCGCCGCTGGGATTGGAACGGTGCGCAGAGGGTGACCCGCTTTATCGCCATCTCTCGCGCGGTGCAGGAGCGCATTCGTCGCTTCTATGGGCGGGAAGCGGCGGTCATCCACCCGCCGGTGAACACTGCCGCCTTTGGCCCTGCTCCTCACCATGATGACTACTATCTCATTCTCTCCCGGTTGGTTCCCTACCGGCGGATCGACCTGGCGGTGCAGGCGTTCAACCGGCTGCAACTGCCGCTGGTCGTCGCTGGCGACGGGCGGGATCGGCCCCGGCTGGAGGCAATGGCCGGCCCGACGGTCACTTTTCTGGGGCGGGTGAGCGACAGAGAGCGGGCGGACCTGCTGGCGCGCTGCCGGGCCTATGTGCTGCCGGGGGTGGAGGATTTTGGCATCGCGCCGCTTCAGGCCCAGGCCGCCGGACGGCCGACGATCGCCTTTGCGGGTGGTGGAGCATTGGACTATGTGGTGGAAGGGCGGACGGGGGTCTTTTTCCGCGAGCTCACCCCCGAGGCGCTGGTCACCGCTGTCCGCGGGTTCGACCCCGAGAGTATTGACCCGCGCGCTTGCGTGGAGAACGCCGCGCGGTTTGACGTGGGTGTGTTCAAGAGGGAACTGGGACGGTTCGTGGAGGAAACCCTGGGAGGACACGGGAGCGCGGGGGCAGGGTGACGCACCCCCGTGTCCCGTTGTGAGGAGGGAGTTGTATGGAACTGCGTTTCTATTGGAGGGTCCTGCTCCGCCGCTGGTGGCTGGTGGTCGCCCCGGCGCTGGTGGTGCTGCTCTACACGGTGGTTACCTACCACGCTCCGCCGACCGCCTATCAGGCCGTGATGCGCTTTGCCGCCGGCACACCCCCCGCCGGCGTCAGCCGAGATTACGACCGCTACTACCCCTGGCTCACCTCCGAGTACATCGCCAATGGCCTGGCGGACGTGGCCGAGACCGGAGTTTTCGCCCAGGCGGTGGCGGACCGGCTGGCGGCCCGCGGCCTGGACGTGGCGCGGACCGCTGTTCAAGGAGCCATCGTCACCGACAACGCCCAGTCCATTCTAGTTGTCTACCTCACCTGGTCTGACCCCGAGCAGACTCGTGTTGTCGCCCAGGCGGTGGCTGACGAACTGATGGAGAACGGCGCGGCCTACTTCCCCCAACTGGAGGGGTTGAGCCCCACCGTCACCCTGCTGGACCCCCCTGCCCCGGTTCCGCTTCCCCCCAGCCTGCGGGCCCAACTCCTGGGTCCGGCCGTTCGCCTGGGTCTGGCGTTGGCGGTGGGGATTGGTCTGGCGTTCTTGTTCCACTATCTCGACCCCACTGTCCGCGAGTCAGAGGAACTGGAGGCGCTGGGGATGAACGTCCTGGCCGAGATCCCCAAGCGGTGACGGCCGGTGACCAGGGCGGGGGGACTGGGCGGGAGAGCTCGGTTTGTCATTTATCATCCCGCGTGATAGAATACCGCCCGCCAGATCGAGGAGGTAAGCGGCGTGGATTTTAGTCAGTACATTCGTATCCTGCGCAAGAGGTGGTGGATCATCCTGGTGGCGGTGGCGGTGACGACCGTGAGCGGGCTGCTCTTTGGCCGCTTGCAGACCCCCACCTACCAGTCCACCGTGGAGGTGCTCATCCAGCCGGCCCGGCCCGACCTCGGCCTGACCCAGTCGGCCAAAACTCTCCTGCGCCTCTATATGACCACGGCGGACTCGAACCGCTGGGCGCAGGACGTGATCGACCGGCTGCGGCTGGATATGCTCCCCGCCCAGTTGCGCGGCAATGCCCGCTTTGCCGCCGAGGACGACCGGATGGTCATCCGCATCGAGATCGAAGACACCGACGGTGAGCAGGCCAACCGCATCGCCCGCGAGTGGGGGACGCTGTTGGTGGAGTGGCGCGATAGCGAGAACCAGCGCCAGCGGAAAGAGGACCGGGTGTATGCCGAACTGCGGGATGAGCCTACGTATTCCCAGGCCTGGCCGCCGCGCACAGCTATTATCCTGGCTGCCGGCGCTATCTTTGGCCTGCTCATTGCCGCTGTGATCATCTTTTTCTTGGAGTGGGTGGAATCGGGCATCATCCGCACCTCGCGCGATGTCGAGCAATGGATCGGCGTGACGGTCCTAGGGGCGATCCCGCCCGGCGACTCGTAACTCGATATGGAGAGACGTATGAAAAACCAACCTGAGCTGATCACGCTGACCAACCCGCGCTCCTCTGCCGCGGAGGCATACCGCGCTCTGCGCACCAATCTCACCTTTGCGGCGTTGGACAAGCCGATCGAGACGCTGGTGGTCACCTCCGCCGCGCCTGGCGAGGGCAAATCGACCACTCTGGCGAATCTGGCAGTGACGATGGCCCAAGGGGAACACCGGACGGTGCTGGTGGACGCGGACCTGCGTCGGCCCAGCCTGCACAAGATATTTGGCCTTTCCAACGACCAGGGGCTGACGACGATGTTTGTCGAGCCGGAAACGCTCCAGAACCCACCACTGGCCGAGACCGGCGTGGAGAACTTGCTCTTGCTTCCCAGTGGCCCCCTGCCCCCCAACCCGGCCGATCTGCTGGGGTCCCGCCGGATGGAGGAGATCATCACTGCCCTGGTCACCCGCGCCGACATTGTTCTCTTTGACGCCCCGCCCATCATCGCCGTCACTGACGCTGCCGTGTTGGGCACCAAGGTGGACGGTGTGCTCCTGGTCATCGGCTCTGGGCGGACCCGCCGCGATCACGCCCAGCGGGCGCGGGAGCTGCTGGAACGGGTCCACGTGCGGATCGTGGGGGCGGTGCTCACCAATATGCCCGGCGACGCCACGATAGGTGGCTACTACGGCGTGTGACCCTGCTGCTGTACAGCACCGCTCGGGCCTGCCGCGGCTCTATCCACCACTGGGAGCGGCATATTTTCACGAAAGAGGGAGACAAAGGAAAACCAGATGGCCATAGAGTTCTTTAACGATGGCACACACCGGTGTATCTGCTTCAACGACCTGGCTGGCGAGGGAGAGGTACAGGCTAACCAGTTCCTCATCGTCCACGGCGCAAAGGGAATGCTGCTGGATCCCGGAGGCACCAAGCTTTTTTCCAGAATGATCGTAGAGCTGGCAATGTTCATGCCGCCCCAGAGGCTGGAATATATCCTTCTCTCTCACCAGGACCCCGACGTGGGGGCAGGGCTGAACGGCTATCTGCTGATCACCGACGCGACGATCTGCTTCCCCTCCATCTGGCTCCGGTTCATCCCCGCTTTTTGCGCCAAGAGCCTGGCGGCCGACCGCGTGCTATCCGTCCCCGACGAGGGGGGCCGCCTCGACCTCCAGGGCGCCGAGATTATGTTGCTGCCGGCCCACTTTTTGCACTCGTCCGGCAATTTGCAGGTGTATGATCCCATCTCCAAGACTCTTTTCTCTGGAGACCTGGGGGCTTCTCTTCTGCCTCCTGAGGACCCTTACCCAACGGTCAGTGACTTTGACTCGCACGTGCAGTATATGGAAGGTTTTCACCTCCGCTACATGCCATCCAGCCGGGTGTGCCGGGAGTGGGCGGCGATGGTGAGGAACCTGGACATCGAGCGCATCGCGCCACAGCACGGAGCGATGTTTGAGGGCAGGGAGATGGTGCAGCAGTTCATCGAGTGGGTGGCGGGCCTTCAGTGTGGGGCGGATCGTCTCGCCGAGGCCGGAATCTACAGGGTTCCCGAGTGATACACGCTCTTTGCTCGCAACCCCTCAGCAATATGATGTGGAGGAAGTGACTTGAAAGGACTTATTCTCAGCGGAGGAAGGGGAACTCGTCTTTATCCTCTCACTTATACGCGAGCCAAACAGCTCATCCCCGTCGCCAACAAGCCGGTTCTCTTCCGTGTCATCGAGGCCATCCGCGACGCTGGCATCACCGACATTGGCATCGTCGTCGGCGAGACAGCCGACGAGATCGAGGCCGCCGTCGGGCACGGGGAGCGATGGGAGGTCCAGATCACCTATGTCCACCAGGATGAGCCGTTGGGTCTGGCCCATGCCGTCAAGGTGAGCCAGGATTATCTGGAGAATGAACCTTTCGTCATGTTCTTGGGCGACAATGTCCTCCAGGGGGGGATCGTCGAACTGGTTCAGCAGTTCAGGGCGTCCGACTGGAACTCGCAGATTGTCCTCACCCGCGTGGAGCACCCGGAGCAGTATGGCGTGGCCGAGTTGAACGGCGAGGGGCGGGTGGTCCGGCTGGTGGAAAAGCCCAAGGAGCCTCCCTCCGATCTGGCACTGGTGGGCATCTATATGTTCGACCCCCACATCTACCAGGCTGTGGCCGAGATCAGGCCCTCCTGGCGGGGAGAATTAGAGATCACTGACGCGATCCAGTGGCTGGTGGAACATGACTACAAGGTCTTTCCCTATATTCACCGTGGCTGGTGGATCGATACCGGTGCCCCGGCGGCGATGCTGGAGGCCAACAGTCTGGTGCTGGAAGAATTGGTCCCGTCCGTCAAGGGATATGTGGACCGGGACTCGGAGGTGGACACTCGGGTGACGGTGGAGGAGGGAGCCGAGGTCATCAACAGCGTCGTGCGCGGCCCGACGATCATCGGTCAGCGCTCGCGCATCGTCAACGCCTATGTTGGTCCCTTTACCTCGATCTATCACGATGTGGTGGTCGAGAACAGCGAGATCGAGCGCTCCATCGTGCTGGAGAACAGCACCATCCGCGACATCCCCGCCCGCATCCAGGACAGCCTCATCGGCCGCGACGTCACCCTGAGCCGCTCGCCTATCAAGCCCAAGGCGTTCAAGATGAACCTGGGGGACTATAGCCAGGTGGGGATTCTATAGGGGGTGAGCGATGCGCGACGCGCGAGTCTGGCGCACGGTGGAGGCTACTGCCGTCCTGCTCTTTTTGTTGCAGGCTGTCCGGGTGCTTTTTTCCGTCCTTTTCGGCCTCATCTATGACACCATCTTTGAGGAGACCGTCCCGCTACCGGTGATGGGCGGGGTTCTCCTGGCGGTGATCGTCGCTTTTCTGTCCCCGCTGGCTGCGCCTCGCCGCCGGGCGGGGACGGTGCTTTTTGGCACAACCGTCGTCGCGGCGCTGGCTCGCGTGGCGGTGACGTTCAACGACCCCACAGTCCGGCTGTGGGGGAGCATCCTGCTCGTCGCGGCAGCCAGCCTCTACACCGCCGTCCTCCTGCAGCGCCACGCCGACCGGTTCCCCCTCGCTTTGGTTCTGGCTCTGGCGGGGGACCAACTCCTGCGTGCCGCCGGCAACACCTTTGACCTCTCCCTCCGTTCCTGGTGGTGGCCGGTGCAGCTCGCGCTGGCGGTGGGGGTGGGGCTGGTGAGTTGGTGGGTCAACCGGGCTGGAACTGGCGACCAGGATGGTCGGAAAGGGCGCTTCTACGGGCTGGCGGTGGGGGCGTTGCTCTTTGTAGAGGTGTCGTTGCTGAATTTCCCCAACGGGTTGGCCCGCTGGAGCGGGGTCCCGTATGAGGTCGTGGCCCCGCTGTTGATGGCGACCACGCTCCTGGTGCTCTTGGACCCGGTGCGCAGGGGAATGGCCCGGCTCCTGCGGGGGGTGTTGGGAACGCTGCTCCTCGTGGTCCTGGTCCTCGCCGGGCTGACGGCGGGCCGGCTGGTGGGAGGGGCTGTGGGACTGGTGGGGATGTTGCTGGCCCAGTTCCTGCTCCTGCTGATGGTGTGGGGCGACCGGGGGACTGGGAGAGGCAAGGGAGGCCGCCCCGCCGGGTTGGCGGTGGGGCTTTTGCTGTTCGTGGCGTTGAACTTTGCCTTTGCCTTTACTTTCACCTATCCCTACACCATCCCGGCAATGCGGGGTATGGGGTTGCCCGTCGTGTTGCTCGCCGCGCTCATCGCTATCCTCCCGCCCGTCCGTCTGCCCCAACCGGAAGCCCGGAGCCTGAAGCCCGAGGTCTGGTTGCCCATTCTCCTCATCGTTCTCCTCACCGTCGTTTTCGCCTGGCCCCATCAGGTGGACTGGCGCGAGTCCGGCCCGCTGCGCGTTGCCACGTACAACATTAACTATGGCTACAAAACGCCCTGGCAACTCAACATA
>JAOZPF010000088.1:0-5495 GCA_029932895.1 Anaerolineae bacterium
GGTCGCTTCCGGCGGTATAGACCTGGTGAAAGTCGATCTCGAACCAGTTGACGAACATGCTATCCCAGGTGATGCCCTCCATCGGCAGGACGACGGAGATGGTGTTGGTGCCCTCGAGCAGGTATGATTGGGAGAAGTGGGTCTCAAAGGTGTAGACAGATTCGGCTGGCCATGTGGCGGACACCAGGCGATGACCGTTGAGATAGATCCAAGTTTGGTGGTGCGGAGAGGCGGCATAGCCTAGCAGTAGGCCGCGTAGTGTTCCAGTGAGAGGGGCGGAACTCGGGCTTTGTAGTGTGGTGGTATATGTGTAGGTCTCGGGTGTATCGCTAGAAAATGGATGATTCCAATACCAGCGGTCGTTCTCGGGACCGCTGGGCAGGGAGGGTTGGTAGGTATGGTCCTCCTCCATCCGGCGGGTGGTGAGAAAGTGGGCGGGGGAGGGGTGGGTTCCAGAGGGGGTGCCATCCGCCGTCGCCATCCGCTGCCCGGCCCCGCTGCCCCAGGTGAGCCAGTAGACGTTGCTGGTGGTGTAGCGGGAGTCGACCGCCTGGCCGTAAAAGAGAATAACATCGCCGGAGTCGAAGGAGCCGTCCCCTTCACCGCTGACATATAGTGCTACCTCCTGCCCGCGGTTGTGCAACCGGAAGGTGTGGGGGTCAATGCTCCCCACATCAGCCCCTGCTGCCAGGAGGTCGGCGTAGGTGACCTGGTAGAGCCCCTCCTCTTCCACCAGCAGTTTATAGGCAGGTGTGGTCGGGTCGGTGACGGACAGCCCGGTCCCATCGCTGGCCGGCGAGGGCAGGACGCGCCAACCCCGTGCCTGCTCATAGTTGAGCAGTGTGTGGCGCAATATCTCCTCAAAGGGGCCTTCTTCGATAGCGGCGGTGAGTTGCCGGGTACTGCCCTGTGGCCCAAAGTCGAGCCGCACGCGGATGCGGTGCAGGTAGCGTAGTTGACCGGAGGTGGGGTCGTACTGGAAGGGGTAAAAGCGCAACAGGGCCACCCGCTGGGAGCGGATAAAGCCGCTGCCGACGAGCTCGGCCGGGAGAGTGGGGGAGAGGCCGGGACGGGCATATGCGGCAGGGTCGCGGGTGGCGGCCTCACCTAGATATCGGGGCTTCCCGGGGGAGTCGAGGTCGAGGATGGGGTGGGGGACGGGGCAGAGGTCGTACTGCTGGGGAAGGAAAGAGGAGTCGGTCTCTAGGACGGTCAGGTGCAACTCGGCCATCTCCGGCACGCCCACCATCGCTCCACGGATGGGAAGGCGTGGAGAGCCAGAGGTGTCGGTCTCGCCATAGCCGGGGACGGAGAGGAGCTGGCAAGAAGCGCCGTTCGCGCTCATCTCCTCGACCTGGGGGAGAGGGGTGACAAGCTCGACGAGGAGGCCCTGCCCGTCGGAAGCAAGCACGCGCAGGCCGGGCGCGCCATCCGCGGTTGTCCTTTCTGGTCCCTTGACGGCTGGCGCGGGGTCATCTGTCCGCGGCAGGGCATGGACGGCTTGTAACACTGGCGCGACGAGGAGTATAGCCAGGATGATTGCCCCCGTCGTCAGCCATCTTTGACTCTCCTTCGAGGTAGGCAGGACAGATCTCTTCATAAGGACGTCTAATTTCATTATACCATGCCCCAGAGCAAAGTCCATGTTAATTTACTGCTCCAGCCTAGCCCTGTATCAAAAGCGAAAACGCCCCGTGTAGCGTTGGCCCGAGGCTGGTGTATAATGGGGCCTGTTGTCGCCGGATTGGGGGAGGGGAGTGACCGATGAAACGAGTTGCCATCTACATTGGAGGCGCGCTGATTCTGTTTGCGCTGGCCCTCCTGCTGGTTCGCTTGACCTCCCCCGCCCTCGTGGTCATCACCTGGGAGACGGCCAGTGAGGTGGATGCGGTTGGGTTCTTCCTTCTCCGCGGCCAGAGCCCGGAGGGCCCCTTTACCCCTCTCACAGGTACGCCGGTCCCTGCACGGGGCGACCCTCTGGTTGGGGCCTCCTACCGATATGAGGACCGAGAGGTCGTCTGGGGGCGGACTTACTTTTACCAGCTCGAAGAGGTGGAGCGGGGCGGGGGGCGCAATCGGTATCCCGAGGTGGTGGAGGCCCGGGCCGGCGCGGGGTGGGTCTGGGCGCTGGTAGGTGGCACTGGTGTGGCGCTGGTGTGGCTGATGGGGAGCTATCGTCTTTTGAACCTCCGCCCTCTTTCATCCGACAGATAGAGTGGAGAGATGAGCATACCGGTCCCGCCCCTTACCGATCGTCAACTGCTGGAGGGCACGGCCAGGCAGGATGAGGGGGCCTTGGCCGCACTTTACGACCGCCACAGTTCTCGTCTATACAGCTATCTGCTCCGGCTGGTGAATGACCGAGGTGTGGCGGAGGAACTGTTACAAGAGGTCTTTGTCGCTGTATGGGAGGGGGCTGGTCGCTTTCGCGGGCGGGCCAAGGTCTCCACATGGCTCTTTCGCATTGCCCACCACAAGGGGGTGGATTGGCTGCGCAGGAGGAGGCCGAGTACGGCGGGGGGGGTCGATCGTCTGCCCGCTGACGACTGCCCAGAGGAGGAGGCATTCGACGCCTGGCGGGCCGACCGACTCCAGGCGGCCCTGGGCCAGCTCTCGCCGGAACACCGGGCGGTGTTGGAGCTGACCTTTTTCGAGGGGCTTTCGTACCGGGAGGTCGCGGAGGTCCTTGGCTGCCCGGTCGGCACGGTCAAGAGCCGGATGAGTTACGCCAAGCGGTTCCTGCGCGGGGTGTTGGAGCGGATGGGGATGGAGTGAGGGGTGGACAAAGGCATGTCCAAGAAACAGGGCTCTCAAGATATGCGTGCATTACTGCCTTGGTATGTAAACGGGACTCTGGGTGAGCGAGAGCGGCGAGCGGTCGAGCGGTGGTTGCAAGAGGAGCCTCGTGCGGCGGACGAACTGGCCGCCTGGCAGCAGCTCCGCGCGGCGGTGGCGGAGCAACCGCTCCAGGCGCCATCGTCAGCGGTGCGGCGGCGGGTGCTGGCGGGCATCGCGGCGCGGCCGCGCCGAGCCTGGGCGTGGGGGGCTGCCTGGGGGTTGTTGGCGCTGCTTCTTTTGTGGTCTGTCCTCCGGCCGGGAATTATCCTCCAGTGGTCGGTGAGCGATGGGCCGATGACTGCTTTCCGCATTTATCGTGCTCCCGCGGATGGTGGCGAGTTCGAGTTGCTGGTGGAGGTGGATGCCCGGCCCGGAGAGTGGCAGTATACCTATGCCGATGTCCGCCTCCTGCCTTTACAGAGTTATGTCTATCGTGTGGAGGGTGTGGGTCCGGGTGGACAGGTATCATACAGCCGTCCAATCGCTGCCAGTGGACTGGAGGCACTTCCACTCCAACTGGCCGTCCTACTTGCCAGTCTGGCTGTTGGGTATGGCGCGGCGATGTTGGTACAGCGCTGGCCCATCAGGTTGCGGAGGCGGCTGGGGTCGTTGAGCTTCTGAGCGTGAGGAGGCATTTGATTTGATAGGAGGTGAGTGGGGCAAGGCTGAAGGAGAGAGGTAACGAGGAGTGAGCTAGTTCGCGGCGCAGGTTGCGTGTGCGCCCGTATCGCGACTGTGGCATAAACATACAAAGGAGGTTCAGATGAAGAGGCGACGAAAGATTCTGTGGGGGGTTGTGGGGGGAGTCCTGTTGACGTTTCTTGTGGTTGGCGTCCTGCTCGCCGCCACCGTGGTTGTGGACAATATGGATGATGGCTATATGAACTTGCAGGTTGGGTCAGCAGGCGACCATGTAGTTACTGATACCGTGGCTGTCTCTAGCGGCGTCCTTGGAGGCCATCGTGATGCCGAGCTCCACTGGATTTCTGGCAGTGGCACTGCGCAGGTTCTGGTGGATTATGACAACAGCAACAAGATGTCGTTCGCCGAGGGCAGCTCGGTCACGGCCTGGGCCAAGATCACCTGGGATGGAGATAGCGACCCCGATACCCTTGACCCTGATGGCCTGGGCGGCGTAGATCTGTATGGAGGGACTCCCGCTACGAACGATGGCATCCGCATTGTGGCGCTCAGTATCGACCACGATACAGCGATCACTTTCACCGCCTATAGTACCGACACTACTCACTACTCGGATATGCGCATCGATGTCCCTGGTGATAGCAGCACAACCAGGATGGACCTGGTTTTTCCCTTCACCAGCTTTACCAGCCAGGGATCGAACGGCGGCGTTGACTGGAGTAACCTGGGGGCGCTCGTCTTGGAGATCAATGGTCGGATCCAATCCGATCTTGACCTGACTCTTGACTATATAGAGGCAGATTCTACCCGCGAGTACGGTGACCTGCCCGTGAGTCTCTATACGACGAGCATACTGAGCGCCACTCATATCCCCAAGGGTATGCGACTCGGACATAACTGTGATACCGAGTCATCGTATCACTCCAGTACCAATGCTGATGGCGATGATAGCAGCGAGGCCGACGATGAGGATGGAGTGGCGCCGTCCAACCTCCCATGGTCTGCCGGATCGGACGGCGGTGAAGTAGAGATCACCATGCAAGGATGCAGTACCAGTGTCCGCTGTTATGTGCACGGCTGGATCGACTGGAACGGTGACGGCGACTTTGATGACACGGTCGATGGTGCTTCTGAGCATATCGTAAATGGCTATAGCAGGACCAGCGATGCAACAGTGGCGCGCTCCTTTGACACCCCCACCAGCTTTAGCGACGGCTACTATTATGCCCGTTTCCGCATTTGCCCCAGCGCCAGCACCAACTGCGATACTCCGACCACTCTTGATACTGACGTCTCGGATGGTGAGGTGGAGGACTATCGCTGGGCGCTGGGTCCCACTGCTATCACCCTCACCTCCATCACCGCCCGCTCCACATCTATCGCTGTCGGATTGCTCGCCGTGGCCTTGCTGGGCCTTGGAGCGCTGGGAGCTATCTCCCTCCTCCGTCGTCGGGCGTAAAGCCCTGCCGCGAGCGGCTGTGACGGGCCTTGCCTATCGGGCGAGGCCCGTTCTTCTTCATCCATACCATTTGGAATCGAGCCTTCAGACGGCAAATGGGAAACCCGGCTGAAGCCTCCATTCCAGCCTGCGTCTTGGCCTTGAAGTTTTCCTTCCGGCTAAAGCCTCCATTCCAGCCCAAGCATCCATTCCATACAAACCGTCTGTCAGGCTTTTTGGACAAGCACTGGGCAAAGGTGGAAATCTCTGCAAAAGCAGGTATAATTGAGCAGGATGGACAATAAGGTGGCTCTCCTTCGTGCCGGGTTGCTGGCTCTTCTCTTGGCTGTCTTCCCGCTGGCGGCCCGTGCTGCTGTGACCCTTGTCTCCTTCGAAGCTGTCCCAGATGACCGGGCGATCCTTGTCACCTGGCAGACAGCCAGCGAGGTGGACATGGTCGGCTTTTACGTCCAGCGTGGGCTCAGCGAGTCCGGCACGTACCACCGTGTCTCTGGCCTCATCCCCGCCACCGGTGGGATCATCGCCCTGATGTATGCGGTGGCGGACTCGCAGTTGC
>JAOZPF010000088.1:5505-7918 GCA_029932895.1 Anaerolineae bacterium
CACCGGTGGGATCATCGGCGCGACGTACGAGTATCCCGACACGGATGTGGAGGCCGGCGGCATGTTCTACTACCGCCTGGAGACGCTGGAGCTCACTGGCTATAGCGAACAGTTCGGTCCCATCTCTGCCACGCTTCCCCTGCCGCCCACACTCACCCCGACATCTACTCCCGTGCCCACTCCTACTCCCGCTCCCACCGCCACGCCCCGCCAGGCCAATGTCCAGTTCTGGGCTGCTCAGGACCACGTTGTGGATGGCGAGTGCACCACTTTGTACTGGCAGGTCGAGAATGCCCAGGCGGTCTACTACCGGGGACAGGGCGTCACAGGCCATGATGGCCGGCAGGAGTGTCCCCATCAGACCACTACCTATGTCCTGCGCGTCGTCACCGACCAGGGAGAGGAGAGACGAGAGGTGACTGTCTACGTGGAGGCTGGCACTGCCGCGGTGACCTCCGCCCCCACCGGTACTCCTACTCCCATTCCTACTTCTTCCGCGCTTGCCCCTTCTCCCACCCTGCCGCCGCCGACGCAGGTCGCGAGCTCTGCCATCTCCCCCACAGCCACTCCACTTTCCGCTCCTGCCACGCCGTCTCCGGCCCCTGCCGCTGCGCCTCAGGCTGCGGTCCTGCTCCCGACACCCACGCTGGTTCCCCTTGCCCCTTCCTCCCCTGTCCCCTCGTCCACCTCTCTTCCCTCCCCTTTGCCGTCCGTACCGGCAGAAAATCCACGGCTTTCCCTGCTCCTGGTGGTCTGTTGGACCGTGGCGCTCTTGGCGCTTGGCGGAGGGGTCATCTGGTGGATATGGAGCAAGCGGTGAGTGCCCGGTACGCTGGGGCGCTGCTGACACTGCTTCTTCTGGCCTCGTGCGCCCCCCCGCTCACACCAACTCCAGCCACGGACCCCAATGTCTGGTTCGTCGAGGTGGACCACGCTGGCGGTTATTGGCTTGGGCCGGAGGCCCTGGAATCGCTTGGAGCCAACTCCCAGGCGGATACATCGCCGCCTCTGGCTCTCTCCTGGGCCGGTCAGCCCGTCCCTTATCTGCCCCTCCGTGCGGAAGGTGGTTGGGGATTGTTTTTCTTTGCGCCTGATCGCTCCACTCGCTACTCCCGTCGCACGGCATTCCGGCTGGAGCGAGGTGTGCCGGGGGAGAGGATGGCTACTGCCGCGCTTTCGCCCACCGGCTCGGCGCTGACCGGCGTGGTCGTCTCCCTCCACCAGGAGCGCGACCGGCGCTACCTCCCCCAGGCCGAGGCGGATATTCCCTGGTTTTGGGAGCCTCTCTATGCCCCGGCTGCGGTGACGCATACGCTCGTTCTTACTTCTGCGCTGCCCGGCTCTATCACAGTGACGCTCCATCTCTGGAGTCACACTTCCTCCCCCGCCAGCCCCGACCACTGGCTCCGCCTCCGCTGGGACGGGCAGGTGGTGGGAGAGTGGAAGTGGGACGGCACAGGGATGCAGCATCTGGACTCCTCCTGGGAGGAGGATAGCCCTGAGGGTGCGCATACTTTGGTCGTCGAGGCGGAACGGCTCCCCGATGTCGACGCGGCGGTGGTCTGGCTGGATGGCTGGGATGTGGCCTACCATCACCGCGTGGCACCGGGTGGGACGGTCTGGCAGGCTGAGGGAGGCGCGGTGCGGGTGGATAGTTCCACAGCGGATGCCCATGCTCTGGACGTGACTGACCCTATCACCCCCCTTGACCTGGGGCCGGTCCCCGCTGATGGGTTGCTGGCGACAGTGCCCGGTCATCGCTACTGGTTGGGTGTTCCCTGGGAAGCGGACCCCCCGCTGGCGGTGCGGGCTGCTCACCGCCTCGACCTGGATGAACTAGCCGGAGTGGAGATGTTGATCATAGCCCCGCTTCCATTCCAGCCCTCCCTCCAACCCCTACTGGACCACCGGCAGGAGCAGGGGCTTGCGGTGGCGGTGATCGATCCCCAGGTGGTCTATGATGTCTATGGGGCAGGACAGCCGGCTCCGGCGGCAATCCAGGCGCTGGTGCGGAGCCTGCCGGCGCTGCGCTACCTGCTTCTGGTGGGGGATGGATCGGCGGAGTTGGCGGGGTACGATGGCGAGGCCGGTGCCCTGCGCGTCGTCGTGCCGTTTACCCGCACGACGACCCTGGGCGAGACCCCCGCCGATGCGCTGCTGGGGACCGATGCCCAGGGCCGTCCCGCCGTGGCCGTCGGTCGCTTCCCGGCGCGGTCCCCCGCCGAGGTCACGGCGATGGTGGCAAAGACGATTCGCTGGGAGACAGCGGGAGGAGCGCCCAACATGCTCCTGCTGAACGACGACGAACCGGCGTTTGTGGCAATGGTCGAGCAGAGGGTTGCCCTTCTGCCGGACGGAGGGGCAGCGGTGCAACGAGTGGATGCGGGAGAGGAGGGGGGACGCGAGCAGGTGC
>JAOZPF010000088.1:7928-10202 GCA_029932895.1 Anaerolineae bacterium
GGCATGGCAGCCTCACCCTTCTGTCCGCCGAAGGGTTACTGACCTGGGAGGATGGTGAGGCCTGGCGCGAACCGGCGACGGTCGTCGTTTGGAGCTGCCTGGCGGCCTATTTCATCCACCCGACCCAGGACTCGATGGCCGAGACCTGGATGCGGGCGGAGGAGGGCGGGGCGGTGGCCTTCCTGGGGCCGGTGGGAGAGACGATAACAAGTGAACAGGAGCCGTTTGCCCGTGCTTTCTATCGGGCGCTGCCAGAGGTGGAGCGAATCGGTGATGCCTGGTTGGTCGCTCTCCAAGAGGGCGGTTCCCCCGACGTTGCCTGGGGCTATGTGTTGCTGGGCGATCCGGCTCTGCGCTCCCGGTGGGAGTGAGGGAGCGATGCAGGGGGACCGGATCCGAGAGATGAGGAAGCGGGCAGTCCGCTGGGTGGTGGGGCTCGGCGTGACCATTCTCTCCTGCTGGCTGCTGGTCCAGGACCTGGACTGGCGCGGCGTGGCGCGGGCGCTGACGACGGCGGACTATCGTTGGGCTGCCGTAGCGGTTTTGTTCGTCATCGCTTCTTTCTTTACCCGCACCTACCGCTGGCGAGCGCTCCTGGGGCGACCGGGCTTGCCGTCGCGCCCGCTGATGACCGCCCTTCTGGTGGGGCAGGTCTTCAATATGGCGCTGCCGGTCCGCAGCGGTGACGTGGTGCGGGCGGCGTGGCTCGGCGTTGATAGAGATGGCGACCCGGCTGGAGTGCTCGGGAGCATCGCTGTGGAGAAGGCGTGGGACCTCCTGGCTCTCTTGGTCTGTGGCTTGGTGCTTCTCGTTTTGATGCCGCTGCCGGGCTGGCTGGTCCGCTCCACCTGGGGGGCGGCTCTTGCGCTGGCCCTGGTCGGCGCGTTCCTGTGGCTGGCGCTTCGCTGGCGGGCCGGTCTCGCTCGCTGGGCTGGACGGCTTCTGGCCCGCCTGCCGGCCGGTTGGGACCGGTTGATGCTCCCGCACCTGCGCCGGCTGGCTGATGGGCTGGAGACGGCCAGCCGGCTTGGTGCCGCTCCACCGGCTCTCCTTTGGACCGGCCTGACGTGGGCACTGGGAGGGCTGGTCAACCTGGCGGTGTTGGCAGCATTTGGCCTCCCGTCGGTGGTCGCCGCTCTCTTCTTGCTGACGGCATTGATGGCTGGAGCCGCCGTGCCGACGCCGGCTGGACTGGGGCTCTTTGAATCCATTTGCGTGGTCGCCCTGGCCTTTTTGGGCGTGTCCCGCGACCGGGCGCTCGCTGTGGGGCTGCTGCTCCACCTGGTGGTGATGGGGCCACCGCTGGTGACAGCCGGGCTGCTCGCCCTGTGGCCCGCTGCCCGACTGAGGAGCGAGGATGGTAGGCCCTGAGTTCTCCGTGGTCGTCCCTGCTTACCAGGCCGCTGGGGTGATCGCTCGCTGCCTGCGGGCGTTGGAGGTCCAGACGGTGGACCGTGGGCGGTATGAACTTGTCGTTGTGGACGATGGGTCCACCGACGGGACGGCTGCCATCGCCCGGCAGGCCGGGGCTGACCAGGTGCTCGTTCTTCCTCACCGGGGGCCTGCTGCCGCCCGCAACGCCGGAGTGTCCGCTGCTCGTGGCGCGGTTCTTCTCTTTACCGATGCCGATTGTGAGCCAGCGCCCGACTGGATCGAGCGCATGGTGGAGCCTCTTGTCGACCCCCAGGTGGTGGGGGTCAAGGGAGCGCTCCGCTCGCGACAGGGGGAGTTGATGGCCCGCCTGACACAGTTGGAGTATGACATTCGCTACGAGCGGATGGCCCGTGCTCCTTCTATCGACTTTGTGGATACCGGCGCGGCGGCGTTTCGACGAGACGCGCTTGTCGAGCAGGGCGGATTCGACTCTGTTTACTCTGTTCCCTCCGCCGAGGATGTGGACCTCTCTTTCCGCCTGGCCCGCGCTGGTTACAGGATGCTCTTTGCACCGTCGGCCGTGGTTTGGCATCCCCACCCGACGACGCTGTGGGGATACCTGCGCCGCAAAGCTCGCTATGGGCCGTGGCGTGCTCTCCTCTACCTCCGTCACCCGGCCAAGATCGGCGGTGATAGCCACACCGACCCGGCGCTCAAATTCCAGTTTGGGTTGGCGGCGGCGATGGTCACCCTGCTCCTGGGTGGCCTGGCCTACCCCCCTCTGCTCCTGGGAGCAGGTGTAGCGCTGCTGGCCTTTGTGGGGACGACGCTCCCCTTTGTCCGTTGGGCTTGGCGGCGGGACCGCCGGGTGGCGCTGCTGTGGCCCGCCGTCACCCTGCT
>JAOZPF010000350.1 GCA_029932895.1 Anaerolineae bacterium
ACGCGCTGCGCAATCGCTCTCGCTGGTGGCCAAGATACTCGAACAGGCACAGGGGGTCAAGGTGATGGTCACTTCACGCCAGCGGCTCAACCTGCGCTGGGAGTGGGCGGTTGAGATCGAGGGATTGCCCTATCCTGAGCGCCATGCCCCTACCGAGGCGGCGCACAGCGCAGTGACCCTCTTTGTGCAGAGCGCCCGCCGCGCCCATCGCCGCTCACTGGCTGATGAGATGGACGAGGTGGCGCACCTGTGCCGCCTCCTGGAAGGGCTGCCGCTGGGAATCGAACTGGCCGCCGCCTGGACGGGCGAGTACTCGTGTGCCGAGATTGCGCGGCGCATAGAGCGCAGCTTGGACGCCCTCGCTCCCGCCGCGCACGACTATCCACCCCGCCACCGCAGCCTGCGGGCGGTCTGTGACCACTCCTGGTCGCTGCTGAACACCCAAGAACGGCGTGCGTTTCGCCGTTTGGCTCTCTTTGGCGGCAGTTTCGACCTCGATGCGGCGTTGGCCGTCACCGGCGCACGCCGCGCCACTATCTCCGCCCTGGTGGAAAAAAGCATCCTCCGCGAGACCCACGTCGGACGCTACCTCCTGCACGCCGTCCTGCAACGGTACGCTGAGGAGCGCCTGAACGGCTCGCCGCAGGAGGCCGCTGACACACGGGCACTCTTTTGCGCCCACTATGCCGATTTCCTGCACCAGCAGGAGGCGGTATTGCAGGGACCGCATCAGAAAGGCGCGCTACAGGCCATCGAGACCGAAATCGAGCACCTGCGCCGCGCCTGGGCTTGGGCTGCAGAGCGCAGGGACAGCCGTTCGCTTCAGATATCGGCGCACAGCCTGTACCTTTTTTACGAGATACGGGGGCGGTATCAGGAAGGAGCTGCGCTCTTTGGCACAGCGGTGGATGCTTTCGCGGCGCGCCCTGCTGCCGGGGAGGGGTTGCTCCTGGGTCGTCTCCTGGCGCATTGGGGATGGTTCCTGCACCGCAGCGGCGAGGCCAAGGCGGCCCGCGAGACCCTGGAGCGCAGCCTGGCCATCCTCCGGCGGTTTGACGATCAAGAGTATCTCCCTTTTGTCCTGGTTCACTTGGGCGACGCGGCCCGCGTGCGCGGGGAGTACGAGCAGGCGGAATCGTTCTTGCACCAGGGGTTGCGCCTCTACCGTCGTCTGGGGGACAGGGCTGGCATCGCCCGCGCCCTGAACACGCTGGGCATCGTGGCCTCCATTCGCGGGGAACACACCACGGCCCGTGCCTACTTTGAGGAAAGCCTGGCTCTGCACCGCGAGCTGGGCGCACCTTTTGGTATCGCGCTCGCGCTCAACAACCTAGGCATCGCCCTCGACGAGTCCGGCGACCCCGATGCGGCCCAGGCTATCTACCTGGAATGTCTGGACATCCGCCGCGACCTGGGCGACCACTATGGCATGGCCGCCGTGCTGGGCAACTTGGGCGTCGTTGCCGATTCCCAGGGCCGCTTGGAGGAGGCCCGCCGCTACTACGAACGCTGTCTTGGGATTGCCCGTGAATTCAATTATGGTACGATGATCGCCGGAGCACTGAACAACCTGGGGATGTTGGATTTCCGGGCCGGGGAGTATGCTGTTGCCGAACGCCGCTTCCGGGAGAGCCTCGATCTGTCTGCCGAATCCGGCGACCGGCGTCGCATGGCCCTCACCCTCAACCGGTTGGGGAAGGCGCAGATCGAGACCGGGCGCATCACGGCGGCGTGGACGAGTTTGCGCCGCGCTCTGCGCCTGGCGTACCAGGTGCAGGCGACCCCCGTGCTGTTGGAAGGGCTTTTGGGGGTCGCCTCGCTCCTGGTGCGGGATGGTCGGGCAGAGCATGCGGCGGCGTTGCTCGCCTTTGTAGCACAGCATCCAGCCCGTGCCCATGATCTCTTGCCCGAGGTGGAGCGGTTGCTTGGCGAAATACGGGATCCCTCTCTGTCAGAGGATAACGGACTCCCAAGTTTAGAAGCCGCCCTGGAGATGGCAGGTGCGGCGGGTGCCGGAAAAGGGTATGAGCTGGATCAAGACCAACCGTCCCAACCTTCAGCCGGTTCGTGCTCGTAGCATAGGCCCTTGTGGCCGTCAGCCTTGTTGTTACAGCACGCCAAAGCATACGATTGCCCTGGGTCAGCAGAGGAGGGTGTATTTCACTTTGGGATGGGTTGCCCGGCAGGGGAGACGCGAAGACGGGGAGACGTCGAGTCCGTAGCTTGGAGGTCGCGCTTGGAGCGCGACGTCTGGAATATAGGCTTTAGCCGGGTCGAGGAGTCCAGGCTCCAATGGGAAGCCAAGTACCCCGGCTAAAGCCTACAGTCCGGATTGTAAAGACGATTTCGGTCAGGTGTGGTATAGGCTTCAGCCGGTTCGTGCTCGTAGCATAGGCCCTTGTGGCCGTCAGCCTTGTGGCCGTCCACGGGCACGAGGCTCTATGCTACGATTCGAGAGCGGCGACCTGCTCAAGGGGTAACCTTTCTTGCGCAAGCGCGACCTACGGACTGCTCCCCCAATTCGCCCTATTACTACAATAAAGCACCCCAAAGTTAAATGCACCCGCAGAGGGGTGTTCGAAGCAGAACACCGGGGCATGGAAGGAACAGGAGGGCAAGCGGAAG
>JAOZPF010000351.1 GCA_029932895.1 Anaerolineae bacterium
GCGTCGGTGGATATGCCGGCTGCCGCTTCCGGCAGGGCGGGGAAGACGCCTTTCAGATTCAATCTTTCTTTGCGCATATCACTCTCCTTGTCATAGAACTCGCATCTGATGCGGATGGTCAAAGACGAATTCGCGTGCCTGGCAGCGGACTTGGGCTAGGGTGGGGGGATGGCGACCAGGCAGAGCCAGTCGTAGGCCGCGGTCAGCGGCCGGGCGTCGGAACTAGCCCCGCCGCTCGTGTCGAACGGCGCTGCCAGTTGGGTGTGAACCAATTCCAGCACGGTGGTCTGCTCAGGTAGTACGAAGGCGGCGGGGATCGTGGTCGTGTACTCGCCCCACTCGGTCTGGAGGGCGAACTGGGTCAGTGACCGGCCGCCGATCTGGAGGGACAAGCTCTGCGCTTCTGGGTACGCCAGTGCGCGCAGGGTGAGGCGGTAATTGTGCCCCGGCTCCAGGTAGAGGCGGACGGTGCTTGTGAGTTCGTTGCCGGCCCAGCGTCCCCCCACGCCGCCGATCTCTTCGGGCCGGTACCAGCCACGATCCAGGTATCGCCCATCATTGTCTCCGCCGATGTCGATGCATCCTTGCGGCGGCAGGGCCAGCGCCTCCAACGGGACCTGGTCGGCGGGGGTCAGGACCTGCAGGCGGACCTGGTCGCCCTGGGTGTGGACGCGCGGGTCGCGGGCAAAGGTTCGGTCCTCCAGAGGCACATAGCGACCATCACCGCTCAGCGCGGTCAATGCCTCGGCGGAGAACTTGTCCCGATCGAACAGGACGACATAGCGGACCAGCTCCCCGGTCGTGGCAGCACGAGCGGCGTCGGCGTCAAAGCGGTAAAGGTAGAGCAGGCGATAGTCGGGCAGCTCCACCTGCACGCTGCGGAAGGAGCCGGCTGCGGCGACCAGAGTTTGCGCGGGTGGGTAGTTAGCTCTCACATAGGCTGCGGCCTGTGCCGACGGGGCAGGCGTGGTGGCTAGTTGTGCTGCCAGTGGTAGCCCCTGTAGGAGCAGGACAAAGGACGCGCCGATGAGTACGATTGTGGGCAGAAAGCGCGGGCGGCGGATCAGCGACCAACCGCGCGCCACCAGCAATGCCAGGGGCGGTAATAGCGGCAGCACAAGTCGCGGCCGGTCCAGGGTTTCCAGTACAAACACCTGACCCGCCACCAGTGCTGCCCAGGCGAGCAACAACCACGCCTCCCGCCGTCGCCAACCAGCCCACACCAGCCCCGGTATGACCAGCAGTGCTGGCGCTAGGCTGCGCCCGGCCTCGCGCCAGCCCCACGCCGAATGGAGGTCCACGCCTGCG
The DNA here is from genome assembly GCA_029932895.1 of Anaerolineae bacterium. GTDB lineage: Bacteria > Chloroflexota > Anaerolineae > B4-G1 > DUEL01 > JAOZPF01. Next base: position 1,309 of record JAOZPF010000351.1, read on the forward strand.
GTGTGTAGGAGAAGGGTGTTCGCAAAAGCCGACGCCCGGGCACGCAGGGCCATGCCGATGGGTAACCCCATAGCGAGCAGCGAGTCCGTCTGACGGACGTGGGCGGAGTGGGCGTTGAGGTGCGCGATGTAGGCCGCCAGCCCGCCCACCGCGTGCAGTGTGGGCAGCAGCCAGAGCGAGACACCCGTTATGAATGGCAGACCGGCCCATAACAGAGGGGCGAGGGAACGGCGCTGCCACATCTGGCGAGCCGTCAACCAGGCCAGGAGCAGGGCTGCGGGCAGGCCGTCCTGCGGACGCAGCCCGAAGCTGAGGCCCAGGAGCAGAGAGCCGGCACCAAGCCAACGCCAGTCGTCTCGGCCGCGCCACAGGAGCCACATCGCGAGCAAGGTCATCGCCAGGCCAGGTGTGTCGCTGAGCGCTTTCTCCGCCGTTAGCCACCCCATTGGAGCAAGGCTGCACAGCAGGGCCGCTCCCACCCCGGCGAGTGGCCGTCCCTGGGTGAACATCCTCCCCATTCCATAGAGGGAGAGCGCCATTATGAGACCGCCTAGTGCGCTGAGGAGGGTGAGCGCTGCCGTTACGTCACCGCTGAGGGCGAATAGCAGCCGGCCGAGAAAGATATAGACCGGGAACCCCGGTGGTTGGGGTTGTTGCAGGTCAAGGCTAAAGTGGCCCAGCGCCAGGGCAAAGCTGTAAGAGTCGAAATCGTCCAGAGAGATGCTGCGGAACAACAGGTACAGGGGCAGGACAACTGCCGCCAGCAGCAGCGGAGGGAACCAGCGCCTGGTCGTCCAGAACTTGGTCATATTCACCGACCGCGTAGGTACAGCGGATGGAAGAATTATACTGCCTCTGATGATCATGTCAACAGAACGCTGGTGAGGGCCGCTGGTTGAGACTGTGGCCGAGTTTGCCTACATTCATTTGTTGTCTTTGTACTTTTGGTGCTATACTTGAATTGTTCTGGCTGGGAGAGTGGATTGTGCACTTTATCGTCTGGAGGGGAAACATATGAAGATCGCTGAGATGGGGAGCGGAGGGGTGGGGGGCTATTATGGCGGGCTGCTGGCTCGCGCTGGTCACGAGGTGACCCTGATAGCGCGGGGAGCGCACCTGTCTGCTCTGCGTGCCGACGGGCTGCAAGTGAAGAGCGTCCACGGGGATTTCGCCGTCGTGCCGGTCCGGGCGACGGATACGCCAGCAGAGATCGGGCCGGTGGACCTGGTACTGGTCTGCGTCAAAACGCCCGATACCGACCAGGCGGCGCGGGCCATCCTGCCAATGGTGGGAGTAGAAACGACGGTACTGAGCCTG
>JAOZPF010000352.1 GCA_029932895.1 Anaerolineae bacterium
GCCCACACCGGCGGACTGACCCTGGCGCAGATGGTCCAACTGCCGCTGCAAGAGATCGGCGGGGCTTGGGTGTTGGGGGTTGTGGTCGGAGCGCCGTTCCAGTGGATGTTGAACCAGCTCAAGGAGCGGCACGCGGTGTGCGCTTTTGTCGTTGGCACGGTGATCTTTGTGGCTGGGTTGGCAAACTCGCTCCACGTCTCGCTGATTTTGGCGGCGATGACGATGGGGGTGGTGGTGGCGAACCTAAAGAGTGACAACAGTCAGTACGCTCACTGCGTGGTGGAGCGAATCGGCCCTCTGGCCTATATCCTGTTTTTCGCCCTGGTGGGCGCACGTTTGCAGGTCTCGCTGCTGCCGCAGATGGGGCTGTTGGGCCTGGCCTACATCCTGCTGCGCAGCAGCGGCAAGTTCGGCGGGGCATGGCTGGGCGGCTGGGCTGGCAAGGCCATGCCGGCCGTGCGCAACTATCTGGGCTTTGGGCTGCTCTCGCAGGCCGGCGTGGCAATCGGACTGGCTCTCTCCGTTGCCAATCGGTTCGATAGCTATGGTGAAGCCGGGGTACAACTGGGCCAGATGGTCGTCAATGTCATCACCGCCACAACGTTTGTGGTGCAGATCGTGGGACCGATTATGGTCAAGTTTGCCATTACACGGGCCGGCGAAGTAGGGCAGGGGATCGCCTCGGAGGGGCCGCTGCCTGCCGAGACGTGTGAGATGGAGCCATGTCCGCCGCCGGCGGGTTGACAGCCCTCCCGCCGGCTCCGAGCCAGAGGAAAGGAGCTTGACAATGTTATCGATGAAAGAGAAACTGGCCCGCATCGCCGCGCTGCCGGATGGGATTGTTTCTCCTTCCGGTCATTACTGGTGCGCCACCTGCAAAAAGTTCTTCCGTATGGAGGACCCAAGCTGCCCTTATATGACCGGAATGTGCATCAACAACGCCATCCCTATCGAAGCCATCGCCCCGCCACATCCCATCGCCTATGAGCGGTTTGGGTTGTTCTACCCCCGTTTCCCCCAACGCGCCCTGGCCCACCTGAGCGCCGGGGTGAATGCGGGGGAGCTGGAGTCACTGGGCTGCGCTCTGGCCGAGGCCTATCTGGAGGAACTGGTCGAGTGGCGGGTGGCTTACCGCGACAACCCGGTGGAGACGCTCAAGAGCTTTACTATCTTTATCTCCGGCTGCGAGGTCTCGCAACGCCGCCTGGAGGACAGGCTGCTCTTTATCGTGCTCGACCCAGATAACGTCTGGTCGGAACTGGAGGTGCTGCGCCAGGTGTTGGAAGGGGGGTTGGAGCGGTTACGGCAGGAGGTGGGCTTCTCTGACCCGGTGGGGGTGGGCTTTATCGAGATCGTTCCCGGCCCGCTGGGGCGCTACTTTTGCCCCAAATGCCGCATGTATTTCGAGTTCGGCAAGGCCCGCGACAGTGTCATCTGCCCGCTGATGCCGCAGAAATGCATGTTCGAGCCGACGGCTATCGCCGGTACCTATCCTCTGGCCGACCTGCTCAAGATCTATCGCATCACCCCGCGCCTGTATGGTCGGATGATGGAGGTGGTGCGCCCTATCAGCCGGATCGAGTGGCAGCACATCGTGGACGCGCTGGACGAGGAGGTGTGTGGCTGGGGTTTCGAGGGTACAGAAGAAGAGTGGGCCGCGCTCCACGTCGCGCTGGGGCTGGGGTAAGGGTTTACAAAAAACAATCTTTGAGGTGATATATAATGGCAACTGTCTCTACAGATATTTTCTCCGCCGCAGCCGCGGCCGGCGACGCCGAGGTGCGACGGCAGGGGATCGGCCTCATTGACGGCTCTACCCCCGGTTACGTGCTGCTCCTGGGCGACGACGCGGCGCAGGCTCCGGCGCTGGTCCAGGAGCTGACAGAACGACAGATCGCCGTCTTTGTGGCTGAGGACGCATTGGCGGACGCGCTGCGGGAAGCGGGCATCCCGTTGGGATGGGAGTCCCGTGTTGTTCCCCTGGACGTGACAAGCGCGCTGGGGTTCGTCGCTCGCGTGGCGCAGATCTTTGGCGACACCGCTACAGCGGAGGCAGCGCTGAACTATGCCCGCGAGCGGCTGCGCGGCTTTACCATCCTGCTAGGCCAGCCAACGCCGGAGCGATTGCAAGCGGCACGGGATGCCGCTGGATTCGGTTGCCCGCTGCTCGGCAGCGCCGAGATAGAACCGGGCCCGGGCTGGGAAACAGCCGTCATCGGCGGCCTGGCGGTGGACGACCTGATCCAGGCCGGGATCGAGGAGCGAGGTTTGCGGATCAACGTTCCCCTGCCCCAACTGCCAGTCGAGGTCAGCGCCGACTTTGCCGGCGAGGTGGTGCGTGATGACGCCGCCGGCGCAGTCCTCTACGGTATAGAACTGACCGTCACCGGGGAGAATGTGGTGGATGGCAGGGTGCGGGTCGTGGGGCCGGACCTGGACGCCGGGCTGGATGACGACCATCCCTATGCTATGCTGGTCGAGGTCAGCGGGCGGCAGATGCAGCCCGATTTTGAATCGGTGTTGGAGCGGCAGATCGAGACGTTGCTGAACGATATCCACGGCGTCATGCACCGGGGACAGCGGGCCAACACCAGCCTGCGCGTCAGCCGCAAGGCGATCGAGCG
>JAOZPF010000353.1:0-1556 GCA_029932895.1 Anaerolineae bacterium
TTGCTGGCGGGATAAAAGGTGTGGGCCGTCATCAGGACGCGCACGGGTGCACCTCCATCTTGGTCAACCCCCAGGCCAGCCGGCGGGGAAAGTAGCCCGCCCCCTGAAAATAGTCCGCCGCCTCAAACACCAGCAGCGCTCTCTCCACGTCTGGCCAGGTTGGCAGACGGAAGACAGCTTGCACAACCTCTCCCTTCTGCCCGTGGACCACGGTCTCGGCGCTCGACGTTGGCGGCGCCAGATACCACTCATTCGTCCAGGGATAGACATGAGCTTGGAGGGACAGACGCTCCAGCGAGGGGTGCAACACGAGAAACACGGTTATCTTTTCCACCGGCCTGGATGTAAAGCGCAGGGAGGATGTTGGCATCGCCCAGCGGATAAAGCGGCCCCACCGCAGTTCACGTCGATACCATCCCTGGTAGAGCAGCCCTTCTTCGCCATCCCCCACAGCGATCCCGTGGCCGACATCCCGCCATTGCTGCGCATACTCCCGGTTGTCGTGGACGATAAAGAGGTGATGCCGGGGCGTAAAAAAGCGGGCGAAGCGGCGGAAATATGGCCCCAACTGGCGATGCTGGACGCGGTAACGCCATAGCTGCCCCAACCCTGCCAACGCCGAACGCCATTCCCAGAGATACTCGCGGCGGCGCGACCCCGCCATCCGGCGCGGAACGTCGGCCAGCATAAAGCTCAACAGTTCCCGGCTGCTGTAATGCTTGAGCACAAAGCGAATCCGGTTGCGTTGGTCCCAGGCATTCATCCCCGGCTCTTGTTTGCTGACGCTATGCAAATGGTAAAGCACAGCACCATGCACAGGGGCAATCTCGTATCCTGCGTTGCGGATGCGAATTCCGACGTCCGAGTCGTCGTGGCCGTAAAAGCGGTACCCCTCGTCAAACCAGCTCACCTCGTCCAACACGTCGCGCCGGATGATCATCCCGTTCCCAGTGGCGTAGAGAACCTCATCCGGCAGCGAGAAGTATGGGTACAGTTGCCCCATCCCAACGCCGATGCCGTGCGCCAGCTCGTTGAGCACACAGCCAGCCGAATTGACCACGCCCGGCCTGTCGGCAAACATGACGAGCGAGGCCGCAGCTCCGTGGTCGGGGTGACTGTCCATAAAAACGACCAGCCGCTCCAACCAGTCCGGCTGAGGAATGGCGTCATTATCCAAAAAGGCCACCAGCCGCCCACGCGCGAGTCGCAGTCCGGCGTTGCGGGCCGGACCCACACCCTTGTGCTCCGCCTGCACAAACCGCACGCGCCCGCCGTCCGCGAAAGAGGCCAAAAACTCGTTGCTACTGTCGGTAGAGCCATCATCGACCAGGATCAGCTCCCAATCGGACATTGTCTGCCTGTGTACGCCCTCAATGCCCTGCCGGATCACTGGTAAAATGCGCCCGCCGTTATAGTTGATCAGAATTATGCTTGCGGTCGGCTCGGTTCTCCTGCCAGCCATTGCTCAATCCTTTGTATAACTGCAGAGTCTATACCCTGGGAGGTTGCCGCCCAGGCCGCTCGTCCCAAAAACCTGGCCCCGCCCCCCACCCCGA
>JAOZPF010000353.1:1566-2622 GCA_029932895.1 Anaerolineae bacterium
GCCAATTCTTGTTCGGGGGCGGGGAGGAACTTGGCGAAATAACCAAGCAGCTTGTTGGTTAACTGCAGCGGTAACGGGCCGTCAACGCGAGTGCTCAATGTGCCCCAGAACACGATCCATGGCCCCCACATCTGAGCCAGCAGGGGAGCAAAGCGCCCGATGAAAGCGCTATACGCCAGCCACGCCACACCGGGCACAGATAATGCCCATAGCCAGTAGGCAGCCAGCGCGCGGTAGAACCGCCCGCCCCACCGGCGACCAGCCACCAGCTCCTCGGTGAGCCTCCGGAGTAGGAACTCGCGCCTTCGTTCCGCGGACGACCCTGCCATCCACGGCGAGTGCGCGCTGAGAAGCCAGGATACACCGCGCGGTCCCAACAACCTCACCCGCTCAACACCGTCCAGGCAAGCAAGATGGGCCGGTTCGTAGAACGGTCGCATGGCACGCATCTCTCGCTCCAACAGCCGCACAACAACCTCCAATGCCTGATCGCCAGGAAAGGGGATAGCAGCATCGAATATTTGGGGGACAGTTTTGCCATCAATGTAGGCGCGGCGCAGCTTGTCCATCCAGGAACGGTGGTGATGGGAGTGAATCACCGTGGAGGTAGGGACATACACCAGACGATAACCGCTTTCCAACACCATCTTGGCCCAAGCCAGGTCCTCGGCATACTCGACCGGCGGGAACGGCGTCTCCCGCCACACCGAGGCTCGAATGGCAGAGCTGATGTTGCTAAAGGCGCAAAGATGCGACTTCTCTCCCCATGACATTTGCTCATAGGCCGCGCGGTCGGTGATCTCCCGTATGGCCGGCCTAGTGGAGGACATGCCCCATATCGAGAACATCCGCCGCGTGTAAAGGTCCGCATCGGGCCGCGGCACCTGCCGGCTGTAAGCACCAGCTACGCGAGGGTCTCGTTCCAACGGACTGATGAGGGCACGTAGCCAAGAGGTCCCCACCGGCAGTGCGTCCTGCACGATCAGGACGATAATGTCTCCATGGGCATGGCGAATGGCTTCGTTGCGCGTCCCGCTGTGGCTGAATGTATCGGGT
>JAOZPF010000354.1 GCA_029932895.1 Anaerolineae bacterium
CAGCAAGTTGCCAAAGGGATCGGGCACCCGGTAGAGCTCGGGAGTCGTGTCGCAATCATAGACCACGTAGAGCCAGTACCGGTCGCGATGGTTGGCGGCCTGGGCCCACTCATTGGCCGTCAACTCGATCGCCTGTTTCCCGCTGCGCCCCTTTACCTCCACGTAGCGCATCGTGCCGTCAGCTCGCGTGACCTTGAGGTCGAAGCCGGCCTTTAGATGGGGGGCGGAGACATCTTCCACCACGCCTCCCTCCGCCTCCTCGCGCTGGCGTACCAGGTCCATCGCCACCTTCTCCGCCTGCACGTCCCGGCGTCGTTCCGCCTCCTCCGGCCCCACTGGCAACACCAGAGCCTGGGCGTAAAGGCTCACTGGCCCCAACTGCAATCGTTCCGGGGCGGAGAGGAGCCGGGCTTCTGCTTCTCGGCGCTGGCGGTCCAGGTCGGCCAGTTCCGCCTCACACTCGCGCAGCTTGGTCTTTGCTGCCGGTATGCCTCGCTCCACCCGCTCCCTGAGCCGGCGTCGTTGTTCTATCAACTCGGACTGGCGCAGGTTGTAGGCCACGCGCAGATTGCGTCGCTGCTCTGGCAGGCGGGCCTCCTCCTCCCGCCGGTGCCGCTCCAACGTCGGCAGGCCCAGGTGCTCCACCAGGAAAGCCTCCACCGCTACCCGCTGGGCGGTTAGGCTCACCAGGTCGGGGGGGAGATCTTGGGAGCTTGCATCATCCGGCTCCAGCAACGTCATCAGCAGGTGGGCCGGGGCTTGTTCCATCCGGCCGTCGGCGTGGCGGCGCACACCGACCACTTGCTCCTCCACCGTCTCTGGGTCGCCTTCGGGGGATTCTGGGCCGCGCAACAGACTGACCTTACCCAGGTAGAAGACGTAGGGCTGCGCAGCCTCCGGGTCCAGGTAAACGGCACCCCGCACAGCCTCCGGCTCATACCGTCCCAAGAAGAGGTCCATCACCGCCTCAAAGACCGGCTCTCCAGGATAGAGATAGATAGCTCGCGGGTCATTCCCCCAGTCGGGCGTGGCCAGGTCCCGCTCAAAGGTCAGCCGATCTTGGATAGACGGGGGATAAGTTTCCAGCGCGCGACGCACGTTCTCCGGGCAGGGGTCAAGGGAGAAAACCCTCGTGGTGTCTCCCTTGATACCCACACCTACCCTCGGTGCGGCCAGCTCAAAGAAGCGTCGCACATAGGCCGGCATCATCCGCCGCATCTCGGCAATCTCCCGTTGCTGCTGGAGCACATCCAGCACAGCGCGCACCGCGGCGATCTCCACCTTGCGGCGCTGTTGCTCCAGCGTGCGCTCCACCTGCTCCGTGGTCCACACGCGCTCGATCTCGCCCATCACCTGTTCTTCCCGGCCCTCCACCACAGCCTCAAAGATCAGGTCCTGCAGGGGGCGGCCGCTGAACCGCTGCCCGATGATGTCAAAGACCTTGTCCGAGCCCAGTTCCTCCCGGATACGTTGCAGTTTTTCCAAGAGCACCTTGAGGACACGCCCTTCGCGGGTGTCTGCAGCCACGACGTTCAAGAGCAGCACGTTGTGTTCCTGTTTGTAGCGGTGGACCCGCCCCATCCGTTGTTCCAGGCGGGCCGGGTTCCAGGGGATGTCATAGTTGATCATCAGCCAGCAGAACTGGAGGTTGATACCCTCGCCGGCGGCGTCGGTGGCCACCATGATGCGCGCGCCTTGCGGCTCACGGAAGAAAGCGACCTGCTGCCCCCGTGTCTTGTAGTCCATCCCACCGTGGATCTGGGCCACCTGGCCCGCCAACCCCTTGCCCTCGAGCCGCCCCAGCAGGAATTCGAGCGTATCCCGGAACTCGGTAAAGATGAGCACCTTGGTGTCCGGATAAGCTTCCAGTGCCTCCCACAGCCTCTCGAACTTGGACTCCCGGCGGAGAGAGTAGACATCGCGGGCCAACCGGACCAACTCTCTGACCTCGGCGATCTCGGCTCGCAGCTCCTCGACGGTAGTAGCGTCGGTAGCGGCTACGATTTCCTCGTCCTGCCGCTCCGACTCTTCCAAGCCGTCGATCACTTCCTCTTCATCCGCTGTCTTCCGGTCGCGCACGTCCTCGGCGGGCAGGGCTTGCTGACGGGCTTCCCACTCCTCCCGGCTCAACAGGCCGGACTCCAGGTCGCGCAGGGCTTCCACCAGCTTCTGCTCCCGCCGTTGCAGGGAACGGAGGATAGCCAGGGTGGAGGATGCCAGTCGCCTTTGCAAGATGCTCATCGCCAGGCCAGCGGCGGAGCGGTTGCGCAGCTTGGCCCGGTCGTAGTGGGTCTGGCAGTAGGTGGTCATCCGCTCGTAGAGTTCTTGCTCCTCGGGACCGAGGGGATATGCCACCGTCTTGCTGTCGCGGGGTGGGTAGATGGGGGTACCGTCGAAGCGGACCATCTCTTCTTTCATCCGCCGCAGGAGATATCGTTGCCGTTGGGAAGTAGGCAGTCTGTGCAGAGATGCCGGAGTCGAGAACAGCTCTGGCTCTAGCAATCGCCAGAGGAAAAAGTAGCGGTCGTCCTTGCCCATATGGGGAGTGGCGGTCATCAACAGCAGATGGCGTCCCTGTAGGGCGATCATCTCGGCGGCCCTATAGCGCAGCGACTTG
>JAOZPF010000355.1 GCA_029932895.1 Anaerolineae bacterium
CTCAAGGAGGAGTATACCCGCGCCCCGCTGGAGCGGGCCGACAGGGCGATGCTCGATTACGTCGTCAAGCTCACGCGGGCACCAGGCGCGGTCACAGCCAACGACGTGGCGCTCTTGCGCCAGGCCGGTTTCGACGACCGTGCGATCTTGGATATCGCCCAGATCACGGCTTACTTTGCTTTTGTCACCCGCCTGGCTGATGGACTGGGCGTGGCGCTGGAGGAGGAGTGATGGTGCGGATAGAAGCGTCCATCCTCTCTGCTGATTTTGCCCGCCTGGGCGAGCAGGCCCGCGAGGCCGAGGACGCTGGGGTCGACGGGATCCAGATCGACGTGATGGACGGGCGGTTTGTCCCCAACATCACCTTTGGCCCTGGCGTAGTGCGGGCGCTCCGTCCCCTGGTGCAGGTTCCCCTCGACGTTCACCTGATGGTCGTCGAGCCGGAACGGACCGTGGCCTGGTTCGCCGCGGCGGGGGCGGACCGGTTGATCGTCCATCAAGAGGCGTGCCTGCACCCTCACCGCGTGCTGCAATCGATTCGCGAATTGGGGGTGGAGGTGGGGATAACCATCAACCCGGGCACGTCCGTTGCCGTGCTGGAAGAATTGATTGACTTGGTTGACCTGGTGCAGGTGATGACGGTGAACCCCGGATTCGGTGGGCAGGCTTTTCTCTACAGCCAACTGACCAAAATCCGCCGCCTGCGGGAGATGCTGGACGCGCGCGGTCTGGCGGTGCCGATCGCGGTCGATGGCGGGATCGATCCACGGACAGCGCCGCTAGTGGTGGAGGCGGGCGCGACAGTGCTGATTGCGGGGTCGAGTATCTACAACAGTCGGGCGACGATAGCCGAGAACGTAGCTGCGCTGCGGGCGAGCGTGTCGTAAAACAAACACAATCACATCTCGGTTGGGCTCTCCGCTTTTGCTCTCCTCCGCTCTCGCTCCCAGGCAGGTAGGTCCTGGCACTCTGAGAGCACGGTGCGCAGCTCGAATATCTGGTCCCGCAGGAGAGCCGCCTTTTCAAACTCGAGCGCTTCCGCGGCGCGTTTCATCTGCTTCTCTAGCTCGCGGACCAGGCGGGCCAGTTCGTCCGGCGGCAGTTGGGCTGGGGCAAAACCCGGACCGCGCTCCGGCGCGGCCTGGCTTCGCACCCGGTCGGTCAGGTCCCGCACCTCCTTGACGATGGTGGCGGGGATGATGTTGTGCTCTTTATTGTACGCGACCTGGGTTCTGCGCCGGCGTTCCGTCTCGTCGATAGCCCGCTGCATCGAGCGGGTGACCCGGTCGGCATACATCACCGCGGTCGCGTTGACGTGCCGGGCCGCCCGGCCTATGGTCTGGATGAGAGCGGTGTCCGAGCGCAGGAATCCCTCCTTGTCTGCGTCGAGGATCGCCACCAAGCTGACCTCGGGCAGGTCTAGCCCTTCGCGCAGCAGATTGATACCCACCACCACGTCATACCTCCCCAGCCGCAGGTCGCGCAGGATTTCTACCCGCTCTAGGGTTTGGATCTCGCTGTGGAGGTAGTGGACCTTGATGTCGAGCTCCCGCAGATAGTCCGACAGGTCCTCCGCCATACGCTTGGTGAGCGTGGTCACCAGTACCCGCTCGCCGCGGCCTACCCGCTCGCGAATGCGGGCCAGGAGGTCATCCACCTGCCCCTTGGCTGGTCGGACGATAATCTGGGGGTCGACGATGCCGGTGGGGCGGATGATCTGTTCCACCACCTGCTGACTCCTGTCCAGTTCATACGGGCCGGGGGTGGCTGAGGTGTAGATAGCCTGGTTGACCCGCTCCTCGAACTCGGTGAACCTGAGAGGGCGATTGTCGAGAGCGGAGGGGAGCCGAAAGCCGTACTCCACCAGTACTTGCTTGCGGCTGCGATCGCCGTTGTACATCCCCCGCACCTGGGGGATGGTCATATGGGATTCATCCACAACGAGGAGATAGTCGGCGGGAAAATAGTCCATCAGCGTCCACGGGGGGGAGCCGGGTGCGCGTTGTTGGAGGTGGCGGGAATAGTTCTCGACGCCGTTGCAGTAACCCACCTCGCGGAGCATCTCGATATCGTAGCGGGTGCGTTGCTCCAGCCGCTGTGCCTCCAGTAGCTTGTTCTGCTCCCTGAGGACGGTCAGCCGTTCCTCCAGTTCCTTTTCGATAGCAGCCAGGGCCTGTTCCCGCTTTTCGTCGGGGGTGATAAAGTGGCGGGCGGGAAAGACCTGGGCTTGTTCCAGCTCCTGCAGCGCCGCTCCGGTGAGTGGGTCGATCTCGGTGATGCGCTCGACCTCGTCACCCCAGAACTCGATGCGATAGGCGGTCTCGCTATAGGCGGGCATCACCTCCAGCGTATCCCCGCGCACCCGGAAGTGGCCCTGGCGCAATTCAAAGTCGTTTCGCTCGTAGTAGATGTTCACCAGGTGGCGGAGCAGGGCCTCGCGGCGGATTCTCTCGCCCCTGGCGAGTTCGACCACGACCTTGCCATAGGCCTCGGGGTCGCCGATGGCATAAATACAGGAGACGGAAGCGACGATGATGACGTCCCGGCGAGAAAAGAGGGCGGCGGTGGCAGCCAGACGTAGCCGCTCGATCTCCTCATTGATGTCGGCT
>JAOZPF010000089.1 GCA_029932895.1 Anaerolineae bacterium
ACTTTTCCTGGTGATGCCCTTTGTCTTGGGGTAAGAAAAAAGGCCGCGCTGGGCACGGCCTTTCGATGGTGTGAGACCGATGTTACTGCAAAACTTGGAGGACCTTGATCGCGGCGATCAGCGCGAACCCAGTCAGCAGGGGGAGGACGGCGATGTTGAGCGCCCGGCTGAGCGTCTTCAGCGCCGGTCGTTGGTCAGCGCTCACCACCTCTTTGGAGATCAGGACGACCAGCAGGGTGATGATAGCCAGGAAGCTCAGCCCCGCCGACACGGCGATCGTCGCAGTGGTCACGGTGGTCACGGTGGTCGTCGTCACGGTCGAGATCATTTTACTTCCTCCGATGAGATTCGATGTGCTACCATATTTCAATACAGTGTAGCACAGAACTCTTCCCTTGTCAAGAGGGCGGCAAGCTATCTTGCCGCTCGCGAGTTGATTATACTTCCCCTCGTTGCTTTTTTTCTTCTCTTTCCCAACCGTTGGACACCAGTGATCGCGGCGCTCGTTCCGCTGCTCTGGGTCAGCCGCCGCATAGGCTGCGGCCGCTTTGGAGCTGGAACGCTTATGGATGGCGCGCTGCTGTTGATTCTGTTGACCAATGTTGTGGGCCTGGCTGTCTCGGTCGATCTCTCTCTGAGCCTGGTGCGCTTTTGGAGTATTCTCCTGGGTATATTTCTCTTCTATGGCCTATTCAACGGCCTGGGGACGGAGCGGGCCTGCCGGGTGGTGGGGAACTGGGCGGTGGCGGCAGGGCTGGGCCTGGCACTGCTGGCGTTGCTCGGCACCGATTGGGGGAGCGTCAGGCTGTTGGATTTGCCTTTCTATCGCCTGATCCCGGAGCTGGTCAGGGACCCTCTGGATAGCGACCTGTTCAACCCCCGCGTGATGGGAATGGCGCTGGCGGTTCTGCTGCCGCTCCCGTTGACCATATCCCTTGCCGGCGATGGGCTGGCTCGCCGGGCGTTCTCGGCTGCCGTCGCGGTAGTGATGGGCCTGATTCTGCTACTCACTCAATCGGTGCAGGCAATACCGGCGCTGCTTGCCGCTCTGTTGGTTCTGCTCGCGTGGCGGGACTCTCGTCTCTTGCTTGTCTTTCTACCGGTGGCTGCCCTGGGCCTCGTAGCCCTGTTTGCCTATGGTCCCCAGCGGCTGTTGCCCCCGCTGCTCTCGGTGGACCACCCACTTGGCGTGGCGGTGGTGCTGCGGCTGGATATGTGGAACCGGGCTTTGGCGATGCTGCGCGATATGCCGTACACGGGTGTTGGCCTGAACGTTTATCCCATTATCCAGGTCGAGTTTTACCCCGGCCTGTTGTTGGGGTCGGTGCCGCACGCGCACAATCTCTACCTCCAGATTGCACTCGACCTGGGGCTGCCTGGCCTGTTCGCTTTTCTCTGGCTCTTGGTCGGTTTTGCGCGCATTGTAGTCGGGGCAGCGCGATGTGGTCAGAATCGTGCCCTGGGCGCGGTGCTGGCGGGAGAGGTGGCTGGCGTCGCGGCCTACCTGGGTGCTGGTCTGGTCGATGCGCCCTGGGCGACCAAGCCGGGCGTTCTGTTTTGGTTGCTACTGGGAATGGCGACGGCAACGGCCCGTCTGATCCAGGGCAAATCCCGGCCTGCTCCCCGTGGCTGGCAGTGGGGACCGCTGTTGGGGCTTGGCGTAGCGGTCCTGCTGGGGCTGCTCTTGCTGCCTGGATCTGCTTCCCTCAACCTGGGCTCCATCGAGGCGCACAGGCTGCTGTTGCAGGCCGAGGCGGGCGACGCACCCCCTGCTGGCGCGTTGGCGCGGACGGCGAGTCACTTGGAGCGGGCGGCGCAATGGCGACCAGATGACAGTCAGCTCTACCGCACGTTGGGGCGGCTGTATGGCTGGCTGGGAGAGGACGATCTGGCATTGGATGTGCTGGAGCGCTCGGTCGAACTGGATGGGGAGGACGCAATGGGGGCGTATGCGCCGTGGGTGGTCTGGGCACGGCGGCTCCAAGGCGAGGAAGGGCCGGATCGGTGGGAGGACCTTGTGGGGATCTATGGCCTCTGGATGGTTCGCTACCCGCAGCGGGCCGAGTCCTATATCCAGATAGCTCTTGTGTGGGAACGCCACCTGGGTGACTCGGCGCGCGCGCGGGCGGTGCTGGAATCCGGCCTGGAAAACGGCGCTCAACCCCGGGAACTTGTCTCCTACTACGTTTCTCTACTGGAATAACGTTTCCTGCAGGGAGGGTGTTTTCTCCTTACTTCTTCCCTCTCTGCCTCCTCTCGATGACGATGTTGAAAACCTCGACGTGGCCGGCGTCGAGCCGGACGCTCCCCTCCGATACGTACAATGTCTTCCCTTCCTGGTCCATAACGGTGAGGTAGAGGTCGGGGCCTGGCTCCTGACCCTCGCGAAAGTCCTGAACGCGGTAGCTGATGCTGAACTCGCCGTTCTCGTCCGTCAGGGTGCTTCCCAGCTTGTCGTCGTAGCGGCGGTCCTTGTCAAAGGCGCGGACCAGTAGCCCCGCCAGGCCACGCCCTTCCTCATCGGTGACGCGCCCGCGAGCGGTCCAGATGTCCGCTGCTTCATCTCTCTGTTCTGCGGGTTGCCACTTTTCCGGCCCTGTCTCCTCCGGCTGCAGGGCGACGCTGGCGATGATGCGCTCTCCCTTGCCGGGCTTGAGCGGCACGGGCTCGCGGTGCACGACCTCGCCTGCCTTGGTGCCGACCACGAGGTCGATCTTGCCCACTGCCTCCTCCGCTAGCCTCTCCACTGCGACCGGATCGATCCGCAGGGCGTAGTAACCGACGTCGTCTGTCTCGGCCGAACCGAGGAACTGCAACTCCTGCCCCGATTCGTCCTGCGCATGCACGATCAGCCCCGCTATGCCGCGGCGGTGCTCGTCCGTCACGCGGCCGTGGATGAGCGCCTCGTCCTCCTCTACGCGGGGTGTCTGGATGCTGGCTACCTCTAGCTCCACTTCCAACTCTTGGACGAGACGGCAGTTGTGCTCCAACTGTGCCTCCAGTTGGCGGACGCGGGGGTGTTCCGCGCCGAGTTTGCGACTCAGCCGCTTGGCCTCCCGTTGGAGCATGGACTGGCTGAGCACCTGTATCTCCCGCAAACCCCGCAGGGCCTCCAAGCGGTCGTGCTCAAAGTGGCTGAATGCATCCTCCAGGCTGTCGGTCAGTGACGTCAAATTCGCTTTCTTGGCCATCCTATCCCTCCCTCGTGGATGAGGCTCACATTGTTATGACTCGCGCCACGGTGGCGAGCAAGGTCTCAACTGCCTTGAGCAAAGCCCGGCAGTCGGCCGGCAGCAAGGTCTGGTTGCCCGTGTCTATTGCCGGCTTCTGGGGATACGCGTTGACCGCCACGATGCAGTGGTCCCCCTGGTTGTCGGTGGTGTTGTTCATGATAAAGCTGATCGAGAGCAGGGATAACTGCAGCAATCTCGCGCCGCTCTCCCTGACCCGCGTCATGCCACCGGAGAAAAGTGACAGCGGCATGCTCACGCCGATCTCTTTGAACCGGTTGTCGCTCGCGCGCACCGTGAGGCTTTGGAGGAGTGTGTTGCACGGCAGCACCAGGCCGCCAAGTACGTCGGACTGGTTCCCTCTGAACACCAGGTCGTCCTTTGTACTAACTGCCAGCGAAAACAGGCAGCGGGCATAGGTCAGGCATATCTGGTTGTTGCTGAACAGGATGTTCCCGCTGGGGAGGGCCAGGTAAGCTCCTGCGCTGGGGTACTGCCCCAGGTTCAGGATTGCCACCGTCCCGGCGACGATGTCCGCCCCCTCTGTGCCGGGGAAATCGGTGTTGAACTGATTGTTCACCACCGAGACCGGCCCGAGGGCCGTGATCGTCAGCGCCCGCCCCACGGGCTGCTCTATGATGTTGTCGTGGACCCGCGCTGCCTGCCGACCACTGAGAAGGCTGCTCGACACATTCACCGCGGCGGGAGTGTACTCGACGTAGGCTGGCGTTGGGTTGCCGGCCTCCCGGACGTTGTATCTCTGTCTGTCAAATGTGGTGGCGGGGCTATGGGAAACGCCGAGCAGGTCCAAGATGGGGAGCGACGTAGCCAGGGCCAGTAATACCCCGCCCCGGTAACCTCGCTCCAGATCGGTGCCAGCACTGGCGACCAGGGGGCCGTTGTTGACGATCTGGTTGTGGCAGATGTCGGCCTGGTCCGCGTAGGAGATGAATATCCCGCAGACTGGCTCGACGTGGTCCCGTCCGTTGTCCTCGATGCGGTTGCCGTGAACGATCAGGTTCCTGCACAGGCCCAGCGAAATCCCTCCCATCCCCCGCAGCCTCACCTCCACTCGCATCTGGGAGTCAAAATTGTTCTGCAGGCAACCGGCGATGTGGTTCCGGCAGATCTCTAGGTTGACGGCGTATCCGCCGAGTGCCCCAACGCCCAGTGTCCGCACGAGGGGTGAGCTTGCACCCCCGGCGAACTTTTTTAGCCATTCGATATCCTGGGCCGTCAGGCTGGGCGCGCCGATCCCGGAACGGCCCATGCCCCAGATGTAGTTGCCCTCGATCTGGATGTCGTACAGGAATAGGTCCACTTCCTCCTCTTGCTCCTTTTCGGCCAGGGAGATGGTATTCCAGGTCGCCGGACGGGCGATGCTCTCTGCCCGCCGCGTGTCGGCGGCCACGACGCGGTGGCCTGTGGCCATGACCTCATAGTCGCCAGGCGGCGCTTTCACATCAAAGTATCCGTGCTCTGCGGTCACTGTGGTGTGGATGCTCTCATCTGCGGTGTTGCGGAAGGACACGCTGACGCCCCGCAATGGCCGGCCGCTGGCGGACCGGGCAAAGCCGCGCAGGTGCCCATCCGAGCGTGCGAGGGCGGGCTGTGTGTCCTCTTGGGCTTCCTCCACCAGGTCGGCCCGGCTGCCGAGCGTCACGCCGTTCCCTGCTCCGCCACGGACCTTGTTCTCCAGTATCCTGACCCGGTCTGACCCACGGGCGATCTGTATCCCGCCCAGTGCTTTGAACGGGTTGGCGGGCGGTGCTATCCAATCATAACTCCACATCAAGTTGAAATAGATTACGAGGTACTGCAAGTCGTAGTAGAACTGCTCCAGATCGGCGCAGGGGTCAACCGGGCTGCCTCCCTCTGTCCCCGGTGGCACATCACTTGGCTCTTGCTCTGCGGGAACGACGCTGATGTCGTTCCGTTCGATGAGGCTGCCCTCGGCGCGCAGGGCGATGCCGACGCCGGCTCCGTCCTTGTCCAGTATCCTGATTCGGTTGTGGTGGATGTTTATCTCCTGACCTCCATCCACAGAGATGCCGTTCTCGCCGGCGAGGATTCTGTTGTGGCCGATCTCGACCTCACGGAGTTTGCCCTCCGCGCTGCTCTCCAAGCGGATGGCTGTGCCCCCCACTGCTATCAGGTCCATATGTTCCAGTGTGATGCTGTGCGAATCGATCACCTGCAGGATCGGCTCTCCGATCTGCTCTGCCCTGGGCATGACCAGCGTGTGCTTGTCGCAGCCGGCGATCTTGATGTCCCTGGCGTCCTGGATGGTCACGTTGGCTCTGTGGTTGCCGGGCAGCAGACAGATCTGCCCTCCCCGCGGGGGCAGGTGGCGCAGCGCGGTTTCCAGCGAGTCAAAGTCGCCGTGGCTGGTTTTGCCGTCACCCACCGTGATCGTGCAACAGACCTTTTGCCGGGTCAGCGGGCGGAAGGTGTGCCGGCAGTCGGTGAGTTCGGCGGTGACTCCCCCGCCCCCGGCCTTCCAGCGAATCAGGGCCAGCGGTGCGTAAAAGCGGCGCAGGCCGTGAGGCCGCCGTCCCTGGGCAAGCTCCCATGGTACCACCTCCTGTGGCGCTTCCGGCCGGACAGCGATGATCCAATAGTCTCCTGCTATCCGCTGGTTGCCGGTGATGGTGACCTTTACCCCGGTCTTGCCCAGGGTGACGGGTGTGCCAGCGGTGAAGGCGATCTTGGCTGAGGAGGTCAGGTCCGCGCCCCGGTCCCAAACGCGCATAAAGAAATAGAGGTTGGGGTCGGAGAGGTTTGCCGCGCCGACGCGGGCCAGCCACCCGGCGAGCTCGGAGGCTGGAATCTGGCTCGTCAGCTCAAAGCACTCCTTATCCGGATCGTACGACATGGCGACGGGCGACAGGTGGCCCTGTGTCGCGGCGACCCACTCGCCGTTGGGCAGCTTTGCCGCGCAAGGCAGTATCTCGACGATCTGCCCCGCCAGCGGCCAGTGCGCCTGATCCTTGGGCCCGGTTTTGAGGGTGATCTTTTTTCTGTTGGCGTCTATCTGGACGCGATACAGCGGCGCGGCGTTGTCAAAGCCCCAGGTGAGGTGATCCTCATCGACCAACTGGACGCGGATGGCCTGGTTCTCGGCGCCGAGGTAGCCGCCGGCCGCGTGTGGTTTGCAGAGGTCGCCGGGGTTGCCGCCGGGCGCGAATGTCACGGTCAGCCTGCTATCTGGCTCTAGCTCGTTCTCGTCGTTCAGCTTGCCCTTTAGCGTGGCGGCGAGCTGCCGCCAGGCCTGGTCGCAGCGGTTCGGGACGCCCTCCAGGAGGTGGACGCGCTGCCTGGTGCGGATGCGCATCGAGGTATCTGGGCCGCCTAGCGCGACCTCGAGAAGCTCTTCGTCCTCGACGGCCCCGACCGGCTCCTGGAACGCTTCCAGGTAGACCAGGTCGATGCGGTCGTTTGACGGCGCTGGGTGCTGGACGCTCTTGGCTTCCAGGTAGTCGCGCGGGGTGAGGTAGGTCTGGTTGTGCTCCATCTCCAGCCGCAGGCCGCCGAGGTAAAAGACTCCCTTCTCGATGACAAAGTCGATCTGGCCTCCGGCTACGCTTGCGCTGGGGATGCGGAAGCCGCTATCGGGGCTGCCGGCCGGACCGATGACATCGACCCGACCGCGACGCTGGTCCTCGCTTCTGATGCGCTCGTTCTCGTTCCAGTCGTCGTCGACGATGACGCGCCCCTGCTGCATGCGCACGCTGGTATAGTGCTTGCGCGCGTCGAACGCTGACCGCGAGATATCTTTCGTTGCCATTATCCCCCCTCCTACGTCTCATACACAAAGAGAGGAATCAGCCCAAAGGGCATATACTCCTCGACTTTGGCCTGCAAGCTCTCCAGCCTGATCGGATTGAGCAATTGGCTGAACGCGCCGATTTCCGAGCCGTTCTCCGCCCCGCGCCGGATCTCGACCGGTGCTGCCTCGCTTAGCTGCCCGTAACCCGGGTCGCCAAAGCGCCGCGAAGTGAAAAGGGAATTCGCGTCGGAGATAAAGTGGGATTCATAGGGGCGGGGCAGCCGGCTGCCCGTGGGCGCAGCGCCAAAGCGGAAGCAGCCATTCTGGGTGTCGGTGACATCTACTTGGGCCGTGACGAGCGCTTCTGTCGCCCACAGGCGGTTCACATTCACCGCGCCGAACACCGTCACCCGCTCCAATCGCACCTCGCTGGCTGGCAGGCCCAGCGCGGTGGCTCCCTGAATGATCGAATCCCGAACGGTCACGTTTTCCAGAGCGCCGCCTCCCTGCGTGCGGATCGGCCCCATGATAGATTTCTCGATCACCAGCTCCTCCACCTGGGCCTCGACGACCAGCGCTAGTGGCTGGATCGGCAGCCCTTCCGCGTCTCTGCCGCCGGGATCGAAGGTGCAGCTTCGTATAGTCACGCGCTCGTAGTCTCCTCTGAGCACGACGGCGAAACTGCCCGCCCCGCCCAGCCAGAGCCCGTCCAGCAGGAGTGTGCTGTCCTTGTTCTGGCCTGTGTTGAGGAGCCAGTTTGATTGCAGGCGCAGATAGGGCCGCTGTTGGTTTGCTGCCTGCAGGGTGAGAGCCCTGACGGCCAGTTTGTTGTGCAGCGGGCCGTATGTGGCGCTGTCGTCGATCTGGGTGACGTTGTTGTTTGCCTGTGCTGTTCCCAGGATGGGGCCGCCGCCGTGGTGTGTGAACTTGGGCTTGCGCCCTTCCACCTCGCGCCGGTCGTAGGTGCCGGCGCCGATCTCGCCGGGGAAGCCATAGTGGTAGGTCACGCTGCTGGACGGCGCTGGCGGAGCGCCGACGAACAGGAACCGCCCTCGCGCCGGGTCAATCACCAACCGCTTGCCGGGGGCGCTCGCCGTCCAGCCCGCCAGATCGCCGGCCGCCACCTGGTCCGCCCTCACGCTCGTTCCCGCCGCCTCTTCGACGCACACCCCGTTGGGGATCAATCGCCCCTTGGCCTCTGCCAGCAGCCGGCAGCGCATAGGGGCGGGCAACTCCCATTCCCGTGCCGGCCGCCAGGCGTCCCAATTCTCTGCTCGCTCCCCGTTCTGGCTGGCGTCCTGCGGCCTGTTGCGCGGCATAAAGAGCGGCGCATCGCGCCCCGATGGATCAAAGGTGAAGCCGTTCCCCGCAGCGCGGGCGTGCGGGGTCACCCCCGCGACGCGGAAGGCGGTCAGGCGGTAGAGGTAAAAGATCAGCTTGGGGATCCCATATCGCCCATCGGTGCCCCGATGCTGGCGCACGTCGGGGGTGTGTGGAACTCGTCGCCCGGCCCACCCACCAATTCCGACGCGCGCGGGTGGCGCAGGTCAGCCCATCCCCCCGGCGCTGTCCCGGAGAAATAACCGGCCAGGGGAGCGGGGTGAGGGTCGAGCCTGTGCCGCGAGCGGCCCAGCCGCTGCAAGCTCTCCACGACCGTTCCCTCCCAGCCAGTGATGTCGCTGATCAGCTCTTCGAGCACCCGCAGCGTGCCCTTGCGGCGGCGGTAGTAGATCGTTTTGGCCACATCTATGCGCCGGCCGCGCCGGTTGAGCGCCGAGACCAGCCGCGTGCCCACGAGGTCTGCCAGGTAGGGCACGACCCAGTCGTCACACAGTTCGATGAACTGGTCATCCCACAGCCGGTCCTGGCTGCGGCGCAGGAACGCTGCCTGTTCGGCCAGGACCTCCACCAGGGCGCGCAGGACGCCCGGATTCTCGGCGATGCCATCCTCGTGGCGATAGATGGCGGGGATCATCTCCCACAGTTTTTCCGCAAAATACCGCTCAAAGCCATCGCGTGGTCTGTCGGTCATCACGACGCCACCTTTCCGCCGAGCTTTAACTTGACGTCAAAGTACTTGCCCGCGCCAGGGCTGAGGGCAAAGGCCTGGAATGGGGAGCCGTTCCAGAGGATCGATTGTACCGCCCTGACGCCGGGGACGGAGGTCGCTGCTGCCAAGATGCGGCTGCGATAGAGCGGGCAGCCGATGCCGATCCGCTCCGGGGTGAGCAGCCCTTTTTCCTTGCCCAGGAGCACGGCGCGCACAGCGGCGAGGACCTGGGACTTGGAGCGCGGGTCGATCTCCACATCCAGTGTCAGTTGGGCTGGAACGGCCTGAGCCACCTGCGCGTCCAGCGGCGTGCTGGGGTCTGTGAGTTTCCGCAGCGTCTGCAGCAACGTGGCGGCGATGGCGGCCTGGCCGATGTACCAGACCTGCACGACCGGTTGTTGCTTGGCGCTGTTCCAGCGCCATTCGGCGCGCACGGCACGCACGCCGGGCACCCCCGCCGCCACGGCCTCCATGTCCTGGACCGAGACCGCGCGGCCCAGGATCAGTGCTGAGCGGGGAGCGTACGTTTGCAATTTCTCGGTGGATTCACCGTCAGCGCCGCCATAGGCAGCCACAGGGTTGCGCACGCTCTTGAGCCCTTTTACCGGTTTGGCAAGCTGGGTGATCGAGCCGGCGGGGGGGCTGGCTGCGCCGGCCCCGTAGCGGTAGGTGGCTACCACGTTGTTGGTTCCGGTGGGCAGGCGTGCGCCCCGTTTCCCATCGCCAAAGATCACCACCGACTCGCCGTCATCGTTCTGGCGGACGATATAGACCTGCGCATCTGGCTTCTTGCCGTAAAAGCTCTCCACCTCGGTCCACTGAACGTTGTTGACGGTCACCTTGAGCGTGCTGGCGACAGCGCGCTCGTTGCTTGCTGTGGGCAGCGCGACATAGGTCAGCGGCTTTTTCTTCAGCTTGAAGGACTGGTTGGGCGTGGAACCGTCTCCGCTGCCCAGGACCTCGTTGCTGACGGTCTCGCCTCGGCTCGCGGTGACCACGTTCCCGTGCACGCTGACGGGCGCTGTGA
>JAOZPF010000356.1 GCA_029932895.1 Anaerolineae bacterium
ACCAGTTCACCTCTTGCGCCAAGTCCAGGTGCGGCACCCGGTCGGCGGACTGCCAGCGGGGCACGTCGGCCAGGTCGGCGCCTGTCACCAAGGGCACTTGCAAGCGGTTCATCACCCCGCCCTCGGCAATCAACAACATATCTCCCCGGCCTAGCAGGTTCTCAGCCTGTGACCTGGCGCGGCCTGCTGCGCCATAAGTGAGAGTGGCCGAGGCCACTCGCCCCAAGAGGCGGGCTGGGAAGTTGGCCAGAGCTTCCCCCAGGGCCTTTGCGCCTGGCTGCTGGGTGGCTACGACCAGGTGGATGCCTACGCCAGCGCCCATCTCTGCAATGGACGAGAGCAGCCCCCGGACGCGCTGATCCCGGCGCACCAATTGACGCACCTCGTCAATGACCATCAAGATGCGGGGTGCACGGTAACCACGCTCTGCCCGGCGCACCATCTGCTCCTGAAGCCAGAGCAGGAGCTTGACGGTCTCGGCCAGGTCGTGGGCGACGGGGTGCAGGAGGTGGCGGGAAAGGGCAAATGGCTCCAGTTCGTTCCGCTTTGGGTCGGCGAGGATCAACCGCAAACGTCCCATCGGGTTCTGTACCAGGAGGCAGCGGAGGAGCCAGTGAAGGGCGTTGGTCTTGCCGCTGCGGGTGGTCCCGCCCAGGACGAGGTGACACATCCGCTCGTCGGCCAGATCGAACCAGACCACCGAACCTGTCGTCCCCAGGCCCAGGGCAACGCGGAGCGGTGCGTGTGGGTTGATTTTGAACCTGCTCGCCGTCAGCACCTTCCGCTCCCCCTTTGGCTTGGGGACCTCAACCAGCAGACGGCCTGCAGCACGGGAGACGCGGCAGCGAGATACACCGGCGGCCATTGCCAGCGTCCCCGTCAGGCGCTCGATCTTCTCCGGCTCGACGCCCAGGCCCAGGGCGACCTGGTAGGTCTCGACCTGTGGGCCGTCGAACACGGGGGACACGATAGCCTCCACCCGCCGCGCTGCCAGCGTGGCCTGGAGTAGCGCGGCAGTGAAATCCATATCGCGCCGGTACTTTGTGGTCTGCGGTGCTCCAGCCAAGAAGGTCATTACTCCGCTTCCTCCCGACCCAGCCACAACTCGGGGATCAGGCATCCGCCGCTGGACCGCACCGGCAGTCGTGCCAGGTCAAGCGCCATCAGCGCGGCCCTCGCTTCATCGACCTGCGTTGTGGGGACGACGATCTCCAGTGGCAGACAGCGGTAGCGGCGGTAAAAGTCCTCCAGAGCCACCTTCAAACTGCGCTGGAGGCCATCGCCGGTTCTGCCGTTGCGGTAGATGGAGTAGGTCAGCTTTTGCATTGTTCACCTGGCTGGCAGCGCACCGCTGGGCAGGAGCGGGCGGTCGATGGGCAGCGGCTCCTCTTGCAAGAGCATCACCATTCCCGCTGCGGTGTCTTCCGAGACATACGCGGCCTGGAAGCGATACAGCCGTCCCTCCGCCTCCGCCACGGCCACAAAGTCACCCTGGCCTGCCAGTCGCTCCGCCCCCGTGCCGCCCCTGCCAGCAGCTGCGCGGGCTTCACGGGCACTGGAAACCTTGCCCACCAGCCGCACCAGAAAGTTGACCTGGGCCAAGCTGCCGATCGCGGCCCCAGTCGGCTCTCGCGTGGCGGCGACGACGTGAATCCCGGCTTCGTGCCCGTGCTGCAGGAGCTGCATCAACTTGCGTTCCGTCTCGGCCCCCCTGACTATCATCAGGTCGGTCAGTTCGTCGATCAGCACCACCACCGCCGGCGCACTCTCGCCCCGCCGTTCCCGCCGTTCCATCAGCTGCACCAGGCCAGACAGTGTCTCTACTCCCTCGTCTGCCTGTGTGACGACCGGGCGGGCCAGTTGGGGCAGCAAACCCAGGTCCGCAAAAGCCTGTCCCTTGGGGTCAATCAGGACCAACAGCAGCTCCTCCCGGGGGTTGGTCCAGGCCAGGCTCAGCGCAATGGTTCGCAGCAGGGTCGTCTTGCCGCTGCCGCTGCCCCCGGCGACCAGGGCGTGGCCCACATCGGGCGATGGGAGGCGAACCAACAGCGGCAACCCATCGTCGGCCAACCCCAGTACCGCCGTCACCGGCGGTGCGCCCCGCAGCCCACGCAGGATGGGCATCAGCGACACCGGCTGCGGGTCCCGTCGCTCCACCTCCACCTGGAGAGCCGCGCCCTGGCGGGCAACACGCACGTTTTCTGCATCCAGGGCTGCCGCCAGTTCATCGGATAGTTCGCTGACCTCAGGGAGACGTTTTCCCCTTCGCGGCAGCACCTTGAAACGAACCCAGCGTGGGCCTACCGACCCTCCCGTCACACGGCCCGAGATCCGGTGCCGGGCCAGGGCCGCTTCGATCTGATCCGCCAGGTATCCCAACATCGTGGTGGTGGTCATTGTGTCACCTCCGTTGTGTCACCGCGCTGTCTCTCCGGTTGATCAAAATGGTATCTCGTCTTCCGAATCGGGCGGTACGTCCGTCTGCGGTGCGGCGACCCCACCACGACCACTGAGGAAGCGAACGGTCTGGGCCACCACCTCGAAGCTGGCCCGCGCCTGTCCATCGTTCCCCGTCCAGATGCGCGGGTTCCCGTTGT